>CACXGS010000341.1 GCA_902767195.1 uncultured Lachnospiraceae bacterium
GATTTCTGTCCGGGACGGTAATCAAAAGGAAAATGCAGCTTCTGTATACTCTCATTTCGTCTCTTTCGATTCTCCACATAAAGAGATGCCCATCGCCGATACTTCTCAATCACCTCGTCAAACCAGGAAAGGAGCTCCCGGACGGGAATGATCTCCCGAATCCGTCGAATCTCCTCCGTCTCCATATGGCAGTAGGTAATCTGCACTGCCACAGAAGATGCCGCCTGCTCCAGGATCGCCGTCATAGCGGCATAGCACTTTGCCTGGGCCAGATGAACCTCTTTGGCCTCTGTGATATCATCCACAGGTTTTCTGACACATTTTATTTCATCAATCAGAAAGATTTCCTGTCCTTCTTCATCGCAAATCCTGTCGATTCCATCCGCCCGTCCCTCCAGAAGCAGATTAAAGCCCTCCTCTTCCCAGGTCATGGTCAGGGGGACTTCACTACGGTATGTGTCCGCCTGATTCTTCTGTATCTTCCGATGAAGACGTCCTCCTTCCAGCATAAGGTCCGTCCCTGCAAAGGAACCGCTGCCTGTCCGGATATCTCCTCCCCGGAAAAGGAATTCAACCAGTCTTCTAACCGATGTCTTTATCGTTCCGTTCTCATATGTAAGCATACCGGTCTTCTCCTCTCCCTCCATTAATTTAAGAATCCCGCGGTTATATTCATAATAATTGCCGGTTCCCCGAAAGGATGAACCGGCAATTATTATGAATATAACCGCGGGAATAAAATCTCCAGATTAATCCGGCAAGTTATTTAATATAGCAGGGATCAGCTGCTTCTTTCTGGACACTACGCCCTCGAGTATTGCTGAATGCTCCCCTGCGGTCACGTTAAATGCAGGTTCAATCACTTCTTTACACATATCTCCAACCATAAGAAGTTCTGTAGACTCCGAGATAATATTGGTCATCATGAACATAACCATATCCAGGCTGTTGCTCTGACGCACCTCTTCCATATAAGGCAGAAGCTTATCCGCACAGGCAGCCAGTTCTTTTTTATTCATGGAACTGATCTGGCCCACACCAAAGTTCACTTTTCCATTATCGAACTTCTTGAAATCCTGATAGAAGATCTCATTGGCTGTCTTGGATCTCAGGTTACTTCCCGCATCAAACATATTGGTAGCATGTTCTTCGATATCCAGATCCGCAATACCTGCCAGCTTCTCTGCGATCATCTGATCAATCGGTGTACAGGTGGGGGACCGGAACATCAAAGTGTCAGACAGGATGGCAGAACACAGAAGCCCGGCAATTTCCGGCGGAATTTCGATATCATTTTCCATAAACATCTGGGTGATAATAGTAGCTGTACAGCCCACCGGCTGATTGCGGAAATACACCGGTCCGGTGGTCTCGATATTCCCCAGACGATGATGGTCGATAATCTCCAGGATCTCTGCATCTTCAAACCCGTCCACAGCCTGGGTTTTCTCGTTATGATCCACAAGAATCATCCTCTTTCGGTCCAGAGAAAGAAGATTCCTTCGCGAGATCATTCCCACATAATCGCCCTTGCCATCCACAATGGGGAAATCGCGGAAACGCTTCTTGGCCATCACTTCCGATATGTCCTCAACATAATCTGTTGTCTTAAATGTTGTCAGATTCTCGGAAGACATAAAGTGCCTTACCGGAATACTGTGGTTCAGCAGTCTTGCAACTGTGTATGTATCATAAGGAGTCAGAATAATACGGCAATCGTGTTCCATGGCCATCCGGCGAATGGTCTTGGAAACCGATGCGCCAGTGGCGATGATAATACACTGGGCATCCATCTCGATTGCACAAAGCTGAGCCTCATAGCGGTTACTGAGGATGACAATATCTCTGGGCTCAATAAAATTCTCCATCACGTCCAGATTAGCTGCGGCGATAAGAATCTTTCCGTCATCAAAGATACCATCCGGCTCTCCGACAATCATCTCACCGTCAATGGTTTCCACGATATTCTTATAGCTGGTTGCCGCATCGGAAACGATCCGGTTATCATATACATCCATATTGGAATAGGCAATATCACCGATGGTAATGATTCCCTTCAGCTTCTGTTCTTCCAGGATCGGTAAAGAAACGATGGAATTCCTCCTCATCAGATACCAGGCATTCTTCAGGGACATTTCCGCGTCCACTCCCTGGGTACGGCGAATCTCCACATCCGTTACCTGCGGACGGATATCCGAAATATAGGTTGGAGGATCCATTTTAAAATAGTCCAAAACATACTGGCTTTCTTCATTAATATGACCTGATCTTGAAGGTATATAGGTATATTCCAACCCGTCCCTCTTTGCTATGGCATTCTTCAGATAAGAATAGGAAATGGCAGAACAAATACTGTCCGTATCCGGATTCTTATGACCGATGACATAAACGTTTTTATTACCCACTATAATTATCCTCCTGCTATTCTTTACTCCAAAATTAATATTTATTAATCGCAACCACCATCTATTATTGTAAATAAATTGCTTTTCTTTTTCAACTGTTTTTCATAAAACAGTTCATTATATTCATGCCGGTTATAACCCTTGTATTCGAAAAGGGGAACATGGTCATAAAGAAGACGCAAACCCTTCATCATCTCCTTTTCTCTCTCCCCTCCGGAAGCCGGAAGAACTGACACCTTCTCTTTCAGCCGGTCAAAGGAGTCCCCGTTATGGATCATCCGAATCAGGGATCGAAGCATGACTGTCGCCTTATAATAATCCATATCCATCTCATGGACAAAAAGTGTTCCCAGCTCGGAAATGCCGGGCCAGCGGTTATCAATTCCCGCTGCTTCACTAATATACACCAGATCGTCATAGGATATCTTTTTGTAGGGAATATCCGGATGCTGGCTGATAAACAAAAGCATGGTCTCCGGATTATCTGTCTCCATATAAGAAAAATAATCCTTCTCCCTGGCGATATCTCTCATAATTTCACCGAAAGCCCACAGAGAGCACCTGCATTTAATAAAGGAGAGGAATTCATCATAGGATACAAGCTGGCCTGATACTTTCAGGAACTGTTCATGAAGATTGACAATATTGATAAATCCGTAATAGTACATGAGGCCCGTGACCATCTTCTCCCACCCGGAATACCTGCTGATCTTCATTCTGCTGGAACGGCTTTTGATAAGAAAATAGAATTCTTCCTTTGCCTCGGAAACCCTGTGGATCTCATTAGGCGCTCCTGTCTTGCTGTTGCCCCGGCGGTAAGCGATAAATCCCAGAATCTTTAAATATTCCGCGAAACCCCACTCTTCTTCGGCCACACGGACCTGATCATTCTCCCATATCTTCATCAGGAAATTGAGAATGTATTCGGGAAGGATCATCAGAACCAGCTCTCTGTTCTCATGGAGATAATCGACGAGCGCCGTAAGATATACATCCTTGGGATACCCCTCTCCATACTGAATCCCCATTCTTCCCATGATGGACTTTACGGTGGCGATGGGCGTCCCTGCCATAACAGCGACACTGGTCAGATTGCTGTCACACACTATGGCTTCATTTCTATTGTATTCCTGACCACCCATTGTGCCCTCCTTTCTTCCGGGGATAACTGATAAAGGTAGGAAAATCGTGCTGATAACCGATTATCAGCACGACATCATACTAGGCATTCCTGCCGCAACACTTCTTATATTTCTTTCCGCTTCCACAGGGACAGGGATCATTCCTGCCGATCTTAGGCGGTTTCACCACAGACATGGAATGCTTCTGTTCCATATAAAGCTCTTTTCTTCTCTCTTTACTGAGGAGATCATCCCACTGGGGAAGATTATACAACCATTCGGCCTTGCAGGCTACCATGTTATAATAGAGCTTCTCCAGATCATAGTCCAGACTGACCTCCGTATTCTCATCCATCTCCTCGATAGGATTAGGAGTCTTCAGACTGTCATTAATTCCATCCAGGTAACCGGCAAAATAATTGACCGGCATATCAAACTTTCTTGCGAGCTCGTCCACAGTACCGGTTACCACATGGTCCGGATCTGCCAGGATCTTCTCGTATACTTCTTTCTCCTTCTGAAAATAACCGACCCAGAACTGCTGTCCTTCTCTGGTCTTGTCATCATGGCTGTAGGCGAACTCTCTCCAATCTGTTAATAACGACATAATAATTACCTCTCACAATCGTCTGTATTCTTTTCCCCGCCTTTTTCCGGCAGGGGCATTTCCTTATGAGTATAGCAAAAATCGACCATGAATTCAATTATTTATGACAATCTCTCCGGAATAATCATTCCTGCTCCCATGGCCCTCTCGCAAAGAGAAAACCTCCTGTCATAGACCGTTTTTTTCATGGAGAATACTACCGGCGAATCCATCCGGTCGAAGGCTTCCCTGTGTATGGAATGAAGGGTATCAGAAAAACACCGGATCTTCCTCAAATGTGTATTCTCAGAGAATGCATGTCGGCCGATCCTGCGGACTCCTTTCCCCAGGACAATCTCTTTTAAACTGTGACATCCCGACACTGCTTCATCACCGACGACTCTCAGGCTGTCCGGAAGGATTAATGTCTCCATCTTCTGACAGTACTCAAAGGCCCTGGGACCAATCTCCTCCACCGTATAATAGAAATCACCGAGAAGGACTCTCGAAGGCACCGTCACTCTCCTGCCTTCCTCTTTATAGCTGAGCAGGCGGACCGTTCCCCGGCTGACGGAAGGATTGACGATCTGATAACGATTCCCCTGATCAAAATGTTCGGTTCCTTTTTTATTGACAAAATCATAGGAGGCCCGGATAATCAGATCTCCATTCACCCTGTCCGGCATCGGTTCCCAGGTCAGGGCGTAACCCTTTTTACCGATATCCGGATACTCCAGCGGTGTGCCATAGTGACAATTCATTACGGAAAGAAGCTCCTGCTCTTTGTAAAAAGATACATGATACCATCTTTTAATCCCCCGGAAACAGGCATGAATATCCATATCGGCTGTTATGGTATCCGGCGTCCCGTCCCATCCGGTGAATTCATAACGGCAAACAGGATCTTCCGCCTTGACAGGATCTTCCGGAGCTGTGGTTCCTTTTCCGTAGAGAACCATCTCCTCCTTCAGAACATGACCGTCATCCGACAGAAAGCGGACACGGAAGCGCCGCCGGATCTTGCGGAACCTGGCTTTGGCCATCGTGTCCTTCCGGATACTTGACAGATCCTTGTCCCAGCCGGCGAATTCATAAAGATATTCCTGAGTATCTTCCCTGACCGGATGATAGGGCATAGCGGCAGGCGATCCGTAAGGGACCGATTCCGTACCTAAGACCTTTCCTCCGTCGTCAAAATACATGACCAGATATTTCTTGGGGACTTTCCCGTAACGGGCGACTACCACAAGATTGTCTTCCACGCAGGTGATGTCCTTATCCCAGCCCAGAAAGCAGATCTCATGGTGGGCTGTCTCCCCTTTCTTTTCCGGCACGGATGGAGGGTCGGCCTTCTTGCCGTGGGGAACAAAAGAAGTCTTCAGCACCTGGCCTTCCTCGTCCTGAAATACCACAATATGCTGTTGTAGCTTCTTCCCTTTGCCCATGTATGGCCTCCCTTATATGGACTCTCGCTGACAGATACCGGTGTGCAGAGTTTAACTGTGTGGCAGATCTCCCAATCGACGGACAACCGGTTCCGTCGCAGAGGCGTTGCCCACTCCCGGTAAGCTATCTGCCTGTTCCGACTGGGGCGGCTGAGGCATTCACGA
>CACXGS010000342.1 GCA_902767195.1 uncultured Lachnospiraceae bacterium
CATCGGATCATCCATGTCAGAGATCTCATCGGCATAGATAATACGGATAGCCTGGGAGGAATCCATCATCCCCACCCGGGCATTCGGCCAGGCCAGAACAAAGTCTGCGCCAATGGCTCTGGAATTCATCACAACAGCTGCTGTTCCCCAGGCATTCCCTGTAATCAGGTTGATGCGAGGCACGGAACACTGAGCCATGACAGAAGTCCATTCGGCAAGACTTGCTGTCAGATTCCTCTCCTCATGGGAGTTGGCAGTAAACCCTGTCGTGTTAGTCACTGTCAGAAGCGGAATGGAAAATGCATCACAGAAGCGCACAAAAGAAGCCGCTTTCTTCAGACCGCGATATCCCATCGTCCCCCCATTGACAGAGGGCTGGCAGGCAACAGCACCCACCGTTTCACCGTTCAGACGAAGGAAACCGGTTACCATCTCCCCGGCAGTCATGGCCTTTGTCTCCAGAAAATCATTCTGGTCTGCGATGGACCGAAGCAGCATTCCGGCATCGTATTCTTCAGTGCCAAGCTCAGGAATAATCCGGTTCAGATCATCCCTGCATTCCTCGTAAGCATCCTCCGCCTTATAATCGGAAGGAAGAAAAGAAATCAGCTGACGAATCTTCTGAAGCATATCTTCTTCCCCTTCGCAGACAAAATCCACATTCCCTGCCTTCTCAGACTGATAGAGACTGCCGGCTGTGTTATTCTTGTCCTCAAAGTTGCCTTCCAGGGCATTGGGGCTGTTCACAAAAAGACTTCCCTTGTCTTTCTCCATAAAAACAAAATCACTGAGACCTGTCATTACGGCACTGCCGCCGCCGCACATTCCAAATACAGCAGCAATCTGGGGAATCATACCGGAAGCCTGGGCCTGTTTCCTGAAAATCGTTCCGAAAGCATGAAGAGCATCTCCTGCTTCCTGGAGCCTGAGGCCTGCACAGTCCAGCATTCCGATTACCGGCGCTCCCGTCTTCATAGCCATATCATAAAGGGAAGCAATCTTCTTTGCATGCATCTCACCTACAGAGCCCCCAAGAGCAGAGGCATCCTGGCTGTACACGTAGACCATACGGTCCCCGATCACGCCGTAACCGGTAATCACGCCGTCCCCCTTCACCTTTTTGGCTCCCAGATTATAATCCGTATTTCGCGCAAAGACATATCCGCCAAGCTCCACAAAACTGTCTGCATCCAACAGTCCGCGAATCCTGTCCTCTGCGCTGCATCCAACATTACTCATGGATTCATTCCTCCGTTTTCAGTAAATAATCATTCGTTTTTCAGTAAATATTCCTTATATATAGATTCTATAGTTATACAGAATAAATATCCCTCAAAACAAAAACGCTTTTTCCAATCATGATAGCAAATCCATCCCACGAAATCAATAGTTTTATGTTAGGTTTTTAACACTTATTGATTCCGGTCTCTTTAAATCTCTTAAATCCAGTAACATACTTCCAATTTATTTCAAAAAAATATAACAAAATCAATTCTTCCTTTTTGTATATATTGAAAAAAATTTCGTCCTTTCTCCAAAATGTTTCACTTTTTTACAAATATATCTCTCTCATATCTTTGTTATTTATTTAACACTTTCTTTTTCTGTCGAACATTTCTTTTGTTTCCCATCTGACTCTGTTAGGAACAGAAATCTATGCTTTTTATTTGAAAGCAATACCCTTTACAAACAAAAAACTCCATCGAAGGAGTTTTGTCTAATATCCTTTTCATTTCATGGAAATTCATGTATAATAATGACAAAGATTATATGATACTGAAAAGAACCGATGAAGGAGGTATGTTCATGGAAAACCGTAAGATTTCTTTCCGCTCCAGAATGTGTAACTTAAATCTGTCCTGTTATCCCGGACATTATGCTACCCGCAACTCCCATGTTAATTATTATCTCGATATGACCACACTGAAAGTGCGGCAAAGCAATGCGAAAGAAGCCGCCAATGCCCTGGTTCAGTTATATAAGAACAACATCGTCATAGATACCATCGTATGTCTGGACGGAACGGAAATGATCGGTGGTTTCCTGGCAGAGAGACTGACTGCCAAGGGTTTCTTCTCCAACAATATGCACAAGTCGGTTTATGTGGTTACCCCCGAGATTGATAATGACGGACAGATGTTCTTCCGTAAGAATATACAGCCTATGATCAAGGATCGTAACGTAATCATCCTGATGGCTTCCGTCACCACCGGCATCTCCATCAACAAGAGCTGGGAGTGCATCGAGTTTTATGGCGGAAAGCTGGTAGGGCTCTCCTCTATCTTCAGTGCCATTGCAGAATACGGTAATCTCCCGGTGAATTCTCTGTTCACCATCCAGGATGTGCCTTCTTATCATACCTACAATAAACATGAGTGCCCCTACTGTAAGGAAGGGAAGAAGATTGATGCTCTGATCAACGGGTACGGGTACTCCGAGTTGAAGTGACAATAATAGTGCAGCCAGTTGGACTGTGTTGCTAATAGCCCCAATAGAAAGGTAGCTGGATTCCGACGCAGAGGCGTTGCCCACTACCGACGAGCTATCTGCTAACTACGACTAAGGGTTCCGGGATATTCACGAACGATTTGTTTATATCCCGGAACCCTAGTCTGCGTAAGCAGAGGATCTCGTCTCTGTTCCTGCAAAGCCTCTGCTTACGGAACTCCATCCACTCTTCTATTGGCGGGTAAAGCCGCCAGTTCGATTCAGGTTGTCAGGTCCACTTCCCCGTCGATCTCTCTTTCAGCTTCCTCTTCGAAGAGCTGTTTCTTTACTTCATCGATATCCGGCAAGCCTTCG
>CACXGS010000343.1 GCA_902767195.1 uncultured Lachnospiraceae bacterium
TAACTAAATTTAGGCTGTTGGTACTTTGTATCAACAGCCTATTTTATTTATAAGATAGGGTTTGTTTATGCTTCAGAAATCAACATTTCTCATTATAGATGGTAACAGCCTCATGCACCGTGCTTTCCACGCTCTACCGTTGATGGACGCAGATGGCACATACACGAATGCCATTCACGGCTTCCTGCAGATGATTCTGAAGGTCATCAATGATGAACATATTCAATATGTCGCCGTATGTTTTGATGAGCACGGACCAACTTTTCGCCATACCGCCTATCCGGACTATAAAGCCGGTCGTGCCGCAACTCCTCCGGAATTGCGGCAGCAGTTCGAAACCATCAGAACACTCCTGGATCAGATGGGAATAAAGCGATATGGCCTTGTAGGTTGGGAAGCAGACGACCTTCTCGGAACACTTTCACAAATGGGAGTACAGAAGGGACTCTCCCCCATCCTGCTGACTGGTGACAGAGACGCACTTCAACTCGTCAGTAATGATGTCGAACTCATGTTCACGCGCAAGGGCATCAGCGACACAATTCGCTTTACACCCGAAAAGGTCCTAGAAGAATACGGCTTCTCACCGGATCAGGTTACAGACTGGAAAGGACTTGCCGGAGACAGCAGTGATAACATACCCGGTATTCAGGGCATCGGTGATAAGACAGCTGTCAAATTGCTGCAGACCTATGGCAACCTGGATGAAATCTTTCTTCATGCCAGCGAAGTCAAGGGAAAGCTCGGCGAAAAGCTCCGTGCTGGTGAAGAAATAGCACGTATGTGTAAGTCTCTGGCAACCATACGGAAAGATGCACCCGTAGAATTCAAACCAGAAGACTGCCTCATGCCGGACCTTACACCTGCAATCCCCGCTCTTCAGCAACTCCGCCTGAATCAGATCATCCGACGCTTTATCGGAACTGCTCCGGATACACAACAGGAGAGCAAAGCAGAGAATAGAGGTTTTTCCGAAGCCGTAGCCATTCCGGGCCGGGAATCTGAAATCAGCTCTGCACATACCACTTCAGATACGGGTCTATTACACGATCAGAAACCAGCATTGCTTTCCTTCGGTGATGAAACAGTAGTACACAGTTCAGAAGAACTCCGGAATTGGTTTTCTGCACTACCTTCATCTGACAACAAAGATGCCATCCTGGGTATCATGCTCTCGGATACACAGGTATCCTTTGCCACACTGAACGGATGCTTTGCATCTGTACCAATCGGTGGGGATTTCTTTCATCTTGGTCTGGAGCCTTCCGATGTACTGGCTCTTCTTACACCTGTTATTGCTGACAGACCCTTTGTGGTACATGATCTGAAACATTTTCTCCATGAGCTGGATACATGTCATATGCCCGTACCAATGCACGCTGTATGGGATACCATGCTGGGTGCTTATCTTCTGAATCCACAGGAAAAAAGCTTTTCCTTTGACTCTGTGAGCCATGATCTCCCTGCAGACGCACGGGGTGTTCTCAGCCTGTACCTTTGGCAAAAAGAACTGATCACCCGGGAAAATATGCTTGAACTCATGGATTCTGTGGAACTGCCTCTGTCTTATACGCTCTTCCATATGGAGAAAGCAGGTTTCCGTATTGACGGAACACACCTGCGTAAGTTGGGAGAAAAGTACACTCATGAGCTGGAACAGCTCAGGCATGCAATCTGGGACGCCTGTGGTGAGGAATTCAACCTGAACAGCCCCAAGCAACTGTCCGAAGTCTTGTTTGAAAAACTGAAACTGCCGCATGGAAAAAAGACAAGCAAGGGCTATTCCACATCCGTCGAAGTTCTGGAAGATCTGCGTCCCATACGTCCAGATGTCATTGAGCCCATGCTCAGGTATCGGCAGCTCACAAAGCTCAATGGTACCTACATTGAGTCCTTACTTCCGCTCATGGACGCAGAAGACAGAATTCACAGTTTCTTTGACCAGACAGCCACTGCAACTGGCCGTATCTCTTCCTCTGAGCCGAATCTGCAGAACATCCCCGTCCGTACGGAGGAAGGGCGTGAGATCCGGGAAGCTTTTCTTCCACGCGACGGCTGGACTATTGTCGATGCTGACTACAGCCAGATTGAGCTTCGTCTAATGGCACATTTTTCCGGGGATCATGCCATGGTCGATGCATTTGTCCACGGCCAGGATGTCCATGCCAGAACAGCCAGTGAAATCTTTGATGTTCCGATGGATGAAGTAACACCTACTCTCCGCTCCCGCGCAAAAGCCGTAAACTTTGGACTCATCTACGGCATTTCCAGTTTCGGTCTGGCGCGGAATACAGGCGTTTCACGCCAGGAAGCAGCCCAGTTTATGAGCCGCTATTTCGAACGTTACCCTGGCGTCAAGGAATTCATGGATCGGTGTATTGAAGAGGGCGAAGA
>CACXGS010000344.1 GCA_902767195.1 uncultured Lachnospiraceae bacterium
ACGCCGGAGCGTCGGAATCCAACCGGCTGTCTATTGGGGGTTGCCACACATTCCAACCTTGCAATCCTTTATTATTTCAGCCATCCCGATGCGTGCTGGATCGCCTTATTCCAACCCTCCATCAGTTTTTGGCGCTCTTCGGCGGTAAGTCTCGGCTCGAACCGTTTCTCACACTGCCACTTGGAGGCCACTTCATCCATATCTTTCCAGAACCCGGTTGCGACGCCGGCCAGATAAGCCACACCAAGACAGGTGGTTTCCGTGATGACCGGTCTCTCTACCGGAACACCCAGGATATCTGCCTGGAACTGGAGCAGGAAGTCGTTCTGAGCTCCGCCGCCGTCTGCCCGGACAGACTGGATCTCGACACCTGCGTATTCTGCCATGGCATTGAAGGATTCTGCCACCTGGTAAGCCATGGCCTCAATAGCTGCACGACAAAGGTGTGCTTTGGTGGTTCCTCTGGTAATTCCGATAATGGTTCCCCTTGCATAGGGGTCACTGCCGTTGGGCAGGCCGGCAAAGGCGGGCACGAAATAGACGCCGCCGTTGTCTTCTACGGAATTGGCCAGTTCTTCTGCCTCTTTGGCGTTGGTCACAACACCTGCTCCGTCTCTCAGCCACTGGATGGCGGAGCCGGATACATTGGCATAGCCCTCCAGAGCGTAATGCTGTTTGTCTGTGATATCGTTGGCTGTCTCAACAAAGAGTCCGGTGGAAGCTGGTATATTTCTCGGCAGGTTCTCTCCGGCATTGAGCACGATGAAGGATCCTGTGCCGTAGGTATTCTTGATCATACCGGGCTTGATGCATGCCTGTCCCACAGCTGCTGCTGTCTGGTCGCCGGAAGTTGCCGCGATGGGTACTTTGTAGCCAAAGAAAACATCCGGATCCGTGTCAACCTGGAATTGTCCGGTAAGGACCAGCTTGGGAAGAATGCTCTTGGGGATGCCGAATTCCTCAAGCATCTCATCACAGTAATCCAGCTTGGTAACGTCCCCCATGAGAGTGCCGGCTGTGTTGGTAAAGTCTGCTATGTGAGCCTTGCCGCCGGAAAGTTTCCAGACCAGCCAGGTGTCCACCCAGCCGTAAAGGATATTTCCATCTTCGATTCCCTTCTTTACCTCAGGCTCATGTTCCATAATCCACTCAATCTTCGGAGCGGTGGAGTTGGTCATGGGACCGCTTCCTACGATCTCATACATGGAATCACCGTATTTTTCTGTAAATGCTGTTACCCGGTCGGCGGTTCTCATATCCTGCCAGACAATAGAACGGGTCACAGCCTTGCCTGTGTTCTTATCCCAGAGAACGGTAGTTTCTCTCTGATTGGTGATACCGATGGCTGCCAGATCATCAAAGGAAAGACCTCCGTCTTCTACACATTTTTTAATCATGGCCATGGTCACATCATAGATCTCGTTGGCGTCATGCTCCACCCAGCCGGACTCCGGAAAATACTGTGTGAACTCCGAATAGGCATTGGAGAGCATGTTGGATTCATGATCAAATGCGATGGCGCGGATTCCTGTTGTTCCCGCATCAATACCAATAATAAACTTACCCATAACTGACCTCCTCACTTATTATGAATGGTTAATGTATTATTAAATGTCATCTATTTCCCGTCTTCAAAGACCACTTTGCCCTCTTTCACGGTCCGGATTACACGGATATCCTTAATAGTATCTGCCGGTACCTTGTAGGGGCTCTTTTCCAGGATGACCAGATCTCCCAGCTTGCCCACTTCCAGACTGCCTTTCTTTTTCTCCTCGAAGGCACTGTAGGCTCCGTCGATGGTGAACATCCGGAGTGCCTGATACACACTGATTCTGTGTTCCGGATAGGGATGGTTGACTGCGGCATGGATGCCCAGAAGTGAGTCAATGGGCGTCACATTGGAGTCAGATCCGCCGGCCAGCAGGACCCCGTAATCCAGGAACTTCTTGTTGGGATAAGCCCTCCGTTCTCTGGCTTCTCCGGTCCGGAGCTGGTAGACACTGCCGGGACCTCCTCTTAAGAAACTGAAGGACGGCTGGGTCGAGATGATGATCTTATTCTTTGCGGCTCTCTCGATATCCCGGTCATCGCAGAATCCGAAATGTTCGATACGAAATCTGGCGTCCTCCCAGGGATATTGCTTATAAGCTTCCTCATAACAGTCGATGACATGGCGGATGGCCTTCTGGCCAATGGCATGGAAACCGCATTGCAGATGGTTCTTTAAGGCTTTGCCGATCCATGCTGTCATGAAGTCTTTGTTCAGATACATGAGCCCGCAGGTGGAAGGGTCATCGGTGTAGGGATCGTCGAAGGCGGCGGTTCTGGAGCCGATGGATCCGTCGGACAGGTTGTCCGTTCCCACCCGGTCATAGCCTCGTTCAATGACCTGATCCAGGTCGAAGGTATCCCAGTAGATTACAAAGTCAACGTCTGTTTTTCCTTTTAAAGATTCAAAAATGTCAATGTCTTTGTCGGAGAACATTTCTCCGCCTTCCATGGCGTGGATCGTGGTGATTCCCTTTGCCAGGGCGGCCTTTTCCACGTTGCGGATAGCGGTCTCCCTCTGGGAATCTGTCATGGAATCGTTGAAATATCCCCGGACAATCTTATTAGCCTCCTCGTGCATGCGGCCGTTGGGCTTTCCGTCTTCTCCCCGGCACATGCCTTTCTCCCTGCCGCTGAGGCCGATCTCTTCGTAGGCCTTCCGGTTCACCAGGGTGTAGTGCAGGCCCCGGTCCAGGATATAGACACCCCGGTCCGGGAAAATCTGATCCAGCTCGGCCATAGTCGGCGGACGTTTCTCGGCCAGACGGGATTCGTCCAGTCTTACTCCGCAGACCCAGCCTTCCTTATGTCGTTCTCCCTCTTCTTTCAGAGCTGTCAGCACTTCTTCGACAGAAGCACAGTCGTACAGTTCAACGCCGATCATAGCCATGCCGGTTCCCATGACATGGGCATGACAGTCATGGAGACCGGGCAGGATACAGCATCCTTTCAGGTCATGGATCTCGATGCCTTTTTCTCTGGCCCGGTCGGCAGCCTCGTTGGAATCGCCCACATAGGTGATCAGGCCGTCCTCAATCACAAGGCCCCCCGCCCTTGCACTCTCATCGGTCATGGTAATGATCTCTCCGTTGATCCAGGCACTGCTTTTTCCCATATTTCACCTCCAATTCTATCCAGGTCAAATCTATTGTCGCTTTGTACATTCAGCTTTGACACAAAAGGCGCCCGTCAATACAGGATCGGAAGGATTCTGTATTGAATGGACGCCTAAATCACTCATGTCCGCATTATTTGATAAACAATATCAGAGTATGGAACACTTTTAATAATTACAGGTATTCCGGCTGATTACATCAGCTTGCGGAACATAGCCTCGAACTCTTCGAGAGTTGCAGGTCTCGGGTTACCCGGAGCACATGCGTCAGCTGCTGCAGATTCGCAAAGGAAGGGAAGATCCTCTTCTTTCAGCTTCTCAAGCTTGGTCGGGATTCCAACGTCAACAGATAACTGCTGAACAGCGTCGATGGCTGCCTTACGGTACTCTTCCTGGCTCATGTCTGTTGTGTCAACACCGAATGCCTCAGCGATAGCTTTGAACTTCTCGCCTGTGTATTCCTGGTTGAACTCCATAACGATCGGAAGCATCATAGCACATGCAACACCATGAGGTGTGTCATATACAGCACCCAGTGTATGAGCCATGGAGTGAGCGATACCAAGACCAACATTGGAGTAAGCCATAGCGGTTACATACTGAGCAAGAGCCAT
>CACXGS010000345.1 GCA_902767195.1 uncultured Lachnospiraceae bacterium
GGACGTTCCAAAGACTGTAATATTGTCCTGAACCAGCCGGCTGTATCCAGACTGCATGCCAGGATCTACCCCTATAACGGCCAGTATGTGCTGGAAGATATGGGAAGCCGGAACGGAGTTTTTGTCAACGGCTTCAAAATTAACAGAAACTGTTATCTGTATGAGAAAGATATTATTCAGATTGCAGGACGTTTTCTCATATTCTCCTGCAATATGCTTTTCTATAAATCTTCGATTTCCGGTATCCAGCTTTCGGTCTCCAATCTTGGAAAAAGAGTAGACCATGGCCGCAAATCCATCCTTTCCGATGTGAATTTCAACCTGGAGAGTAATGAATTCATCGCCATTGTAGGCGGATCCGGTGCTGGAAAGTCCACTTTACTGAAAGCCCTGGGAGGGTATGACCAGGATTATCAGGGTTCTGTAATGTATAATGGTATCCCCCTTCGGAAATACTACGGCATTCTGAAGAATATCATCGGCTATGTACCCCAGGAGGATATCGTTTACGAAAACCTGACCCTGCGTAAAATGCTGTACTATACCGCGGAAATGAAGATGCCCAAGGGAACCACTTCCCAGGAGATCAATGCCAGAATCCAGGAAGTTCTTTCTCTTGTAGAATTATCAGAGCACCAGAATACCATGATCCGCAGCCTGAGTGGCGGTCAGAAGAAGAGAGCCAGTATTGCCGTAGAACTATTGGCTGATCCCGGTGTCTTTTTCCTGGATGAGCCCACCTCCGGTCTGGATCCCGGAACGGAACAGAAGCTGATGCGGGTGCTCAATCGTCTCTCCAAAACACAGGGAAAGACCATCGTCGTGGTTACCCACACTACACAGAGCCTGGATCAGTGCGACCGGATCATGTTTATGGGAAAAGGGGGACAGCTCTGTTTTCTTGGAACACCGGACGAAGCCCTCCGATTTTTCGGGACCGACAGTCTGGTTAACATTTACAATATGCTGGAGGACAACACCGATATGTGGGCAAGGAGATTCCGGGAGATGAACTATGCTGCCCGCACGTCCACTGCTGTCTCCAATGACCGGATCAAGGATCCCAAGAATATATCCTTTTTCAAACAGCTGGGAATCCTCACCAGAAGATATACCAGCCTGACGGTAAATGATAAGGCCAGAATCCTGCTATTGTTCCTGCAGCCCGTCATCATCGGCCTTCTGATTTGGGCTGTAACGCCCCAGGATGCCTTTGACAAATATGAACCCACCAAACAAATTCTCTTTACCTATGTCTGTTCCGCTATATGGATCGGTATCTTTAATACTATACAGGAGGTTTGTAAAGAACGGCCTATTGTCAAGAGAGAATATATGTCCAACTTGCGTCTGACGGCTTATGTCCTGTCAAAATACATCGTACAGCTGGTTCTTTCCTTCCTCCAGGCTTTCCTGTTTGCCAGTCTTTTCAATCTTCTGGTAGCAGAATCGGTGGCGGGAGACAGTGGTGTTATCCTTCCGGTAGCACTGGAGATATTCTTTACGACATGGATTACCATATATTCTTCTTCCGCTATGGGCCTTCTGGTATCTTCCATGATGAAGAACAGTGACCGTGCCATGGCCATGAGTCCTTTCCTTCTGATCATTCAGCTCCTGTTCTCGGGAGTCCTGTTTGAACTGAAAGGAATATCCAACCTGATCTCTGTCTTTACCATCAGCCGATGGTCAGTGGAGTCCATGGGTAATATTGTAGGTATCAATGACCTGCCATCCAAGTTTATGCTGCCGGATGTCGGTGAAAACATGTTTGAACACGGTCTTTCTCATTTGATGCAGACGAATGGAATGATGGTCCTGTTCGTCCTTGTCTTTGGATTGCTGAGTATCTTTTTCCTGCAAAATGTATCCAAGGACCGTTAGAAGGAGTCAATCACAGGAGTTTGATTTATGATTACATTTTCTCAGATCACTGATGTTATAGAACGCGGATCCAATCGGGATTATCTGGATTTTTTCTTTGTCGGACCGGAAATATGCATGTTCCTGGTGGTGGATGAGCCGGAGAGGAGCGGTGACAGCCCATTTACTCCGGAGATTGTCAGTCAGGAACTGGAAAAGATATTCCGGCAGAATTACAACAATGATCAATGTATCAACCTATGCTTTGAGAGGGCCGAAGAGATCTACCGGTCACGCAGTATAGCCGATCCCCGACAACAGCCTGATCCCCTTACATCCATGCCCTATTCACTGTCTGTTCTGATCATTTCCGGATCCCGCCTCTATATGGGATCCAAGGGCAACAGCGGTCTCTTTTGTATGGATGACGGCGTAACAGTATATTCTTCCTTGAAAGAAGAAGCTGCAATAGCCCCACCCATGAAAGTGAACGGAAATCTTTCTTTCCTTCTTTGCAGCCATAATTTCTATAAAAGAATGACAACAGATGATATGCTGCAAAGTCTTTCGGAGTCTGAGGATGTATACGACTGGCTGATTCGCATGGAGAAAATATCCAGAAGCAGAAAAGAGCAGGAGAGTCCTTTCCCCTACTCAGCGATTGCCATTATGTCCAGATAAATGAGTACAGGCAATATGTGAAAAAGAAGGAGCTGATTATGACCAAAGACTCTTATGTAGTTTTTACAGAATCCTCTTCCTATCAGGGAACCCGACCGGGCCAGCAGGACCGCTGCTACAGTGAGACCGATGAAAGCGGCCGTTACGCTTTCGGAATCGTCTGTGACGGCATGGGAGGCATGGAGAGCGGTGAGGTTGCCAGCACGGAAGCCATACAGTACTTTTGTAAAGATTTTAAAAAACAGCAGATGCTGCTGGAGAATTATCACGATTTTTTCATAAGAGAAGTAGAGATGATCGACAGCACCATTGCGGCATTGGAAAACAAAGATGGCGGGAAGCTCAATACCGGTACAACACTGGTGGCTGCCGCTATCAGGGACGGCATGGCCCAATGGGTGTCTGTGGGCGACAGCAGGATCTATCTGATTCGGGATGATAACATTTATTCCCTGGTCAGAGAGCATAATTATATGCTGGTTCTTGACCAGCAGTTCAAAAAAGGAATGATCACTCAGGAGGAATACCTGAAAGAAAGCCAGTACGGTGCCGGTCTGATCAGTTATATCGGCATGGGAGATATCAGCATTATTGATGCCAATGAACAGGGGCTGGAACTGATGGACCATGATCTGATCCTGATCTGCAGTGATGGCTTAAGCAACGCCTTAAATGAGGAACGAATCCTGGAAATCATCCGTGAGAACCCGGATCATCCGGGCTATATACACAGGAGGCTTCAGGAGGAAGCCAGATATGCCTCCGCCAACAAGCCTCAGGACAATACTACTTTGGTAACTTTACTGTATCGAGCAATTTAGAAAGAAGATCCGATCCGATGACTGCACAGGAAGACTACGGATGGCTTAGTCCCGCCGGCCGTTTTTATCCGGTTGGCTGGGGCCAGCATGACAGCTGGGCCATGGAACACATCAAAGAACTTGTTGACTGGGAAAGTTTATCCTTAAAGGAGCGCATCAGCTCCGCCGGAATGGGGGATGTTCTGATGAATCGGGGCTGGGTGCTTTTGCACAATCCCCGAAGAGCTCTGGCCTTTCCCACAAAGAAGCCGGAAAAACGCTTTACAAAAGCCCAGGCCGATTTTTTATACAGTTATTATATCGACAGAGGGGAACATGCCAGGGCCAATGAGATCCTAAGAGAACTGGATTAAAACAAAGATTATTAGGATGTTTCCAGAAAAGGGGGGCATTTATGAAAAAGCATTCCATCCAAAAATGGATATCTGTATTATCCGCTTTGATGATTCTTCTTGCTTTGGCAGCATGCGGAACAAATAATAATGAAAATAATAATGAGGAAGCCCAAAAAGATACCTGTTTTATCTACTCAGACGGACTTCTTGATGACCTTTGCGCCATTGAATTTCTCGCGGGAAAATACGATAATGCGGTGATTCTCCTTCAAAATCCGGAAGGACTTACGGATAACGACTATGCGTCGAAAACAGTAAGAGACAAAGATGCTTTTTTCGACTCTGTTTCCAAATGGTTTGCCAATGTTACCGAATATTCTGATTCCGCCGATCTGTCAGAAACAGATTTATACTTACTCGGACCACTGACTGAATTTGCCCTCATATTAAAAGATAATCCTTCCCTTAAGTCGAACCCTGCATTGTTAATGGCAGGGCAGTCCGAGGGACCCGATGGAGGCGGCCAAGAATGGAATGCCGCAGCAGATCTCGAAGCCTACCGTTACGTCACGGAAAATATGACCAATTTATCTCAGGTGACCGGTCCGGAATGTGAAGCTTTGTATGAGGCACAGGGTTATCCGTTTGAGGCTCAATTCCTGGAGGAATACAAAACACAGATGGAATCTTTAAATGAGAATGTCTGCTGCTATGATTTGCAGGCAGTTTCCTCAACACCCAGGTAACCATAATAAATATGGAATGGAGAATATAAAAATGAAACAAAAAAGGCTATTGGCCACACTGGCCCTTATGATCATTCTTTCACTGGTGGTAGGACTGGCATGTTACCATTGGGGAAAAAACAGTGAAGCTGCACGTAATCAGAAAGAGCAGGAGTTTAATACTCTTCTTAACCGCAGCGATCTCGAAGGATTAGGTGAAATCAAAGGCCCCATCTATATCACCGGACACAAATCCCCGGATTCCGATACCGTATGCAGTTCTATCGCATATGCGTCTCTGCTTCAGAAGCTGGGATATGACGCGACTCCGGTTGTTCTGGGACCAATTAACCATGAAACAGAATATATCCTTGAAGCTGCCGGGATAGAAGTACCTAAGCTGTTGGAGGATGCATCCAAGCAGAATATGATCCTGGTAGATCATAGCGAGTACACTCAGTCAGCTGCCGGACTGGACAATGCAAATATCATCAGCATCATCGACCACCACGGAGATGGAGCCGTAACTACCGGTAATCAGCTCATTTATGATGCGAGACCTCTTGGTTCCACCGCAACCATCATATGGATTCGCTACAGAAATTATGGCGTAGAGCTGGATAAAGAGACCGCACTCCTCATGATGGGCGCTATTTTGTCAGATACAAAGAATCTCCAATCTGACACAACCACCTCCGCAGACAGGGAAGCCATCAAAATCCTCAGGGATATGGCGGGCGTTCCCGACACGGATACTTTCTATCAGGAAATGTTCAAAGCATCCCTTTCTTACAAAGGGATGTCGGATGAAGATATTTTCTTCAGCGATTATAAAGAATATGAAGTCGCCGGCAAAAAATTTTCCATCGGCTGTATCAACGCCTATGACGAAGAAAGTGCACAAGATTATGTTAAGCGCATGAAAGACACAATCCCTTCGACTCTGTCATTAACAGGGATGGATATGTCCTATGCCCAGATCGGCATTTTACATGACGATATTTCGATCACATATCTTGTTCCCTCTGATGAGGCTGCAGGCAAAGTCCTTGAGAAAGCCTTCGGAGATCAAGCCGAATTTGACGGCACAGCCTACAGGCTTGAACCGGGCATATCCCGCAAACAGGTTTTAGTGCCGGCTATTACAGAAGTTTTACAGTCAGATTCAAAGGAATAATACACATGAATGCAAGAGAATACCTGGCAATATTGCACATAGCAGAACGATTAAAGGACACACCAAGACACTGTACTACATCAAAAAGACGGATTGAGAGTGTTGCGGAACACAGCTGGCGGGTTTCCCTGATGGCATATCTGCTGAAATATGAATTCACAGATGTTGATATGGACAAGGTCATAAGCATGTGCCTGATCCATGATCTTGGAGAATGCTTCACCGGAGATATTCCTGTGTTCTTGAAAACAGAAGAAGACAGGGATGACGAACATTCCCTGCTGGACAGTTGGGTTAACACTTTGCCCGAAGAATTGTCAGCGGATATGAAGGCTTTATATAAAGAGATGAATGAACAGGAGACAAAGGAGTCCAAAATATATAAGGCCCTCGACAAGCTGGAAGCCGTGATCCAGCATAATGAATCGCCCATAGATACATGGTTAGAAAATGAATACGAATTAAACAAAAAATATGCTTATGATACAGTAGCATTCTCCGCCTGGCTGACAGACCTGCGAAGAGAAATCCTGGAAGAAACACTGGAGAAAATAGAAAAGGAAGGCAGGACATTGTTAAGAACAGAACGCCTTCTCCTGCGCCCCTGGAACGAAGGTGATGCCGGGGACTTATACATATATGCCAGTGATCCGGATGTAGGTCCCATTGCCGGATGGCCGACTCACAAAAGCCTTGAAGAAAGCCGGGATGTGATAAAGAATGTCCTAAACGGGAAGGAAGCTTATGCCATCTGCCTGAAAAAAGACGGCAGGGCCATCGGTGCCATTGAGCTGAAGCTGAAAGGTCATACCGATATGACGGACCGGGACGATGAGTGCGAGATGGGATATTGGGTCGCAAAACCCTTCTGGGGCCAAGGCATCGTGCCGGAGGCTGTTCGGGAAATGCTGCGCCATGCTTTTGAAGACTGTGGAATGCAGAAAGTGTGGATCGGATATTATGACGGCAATACAAAGTCCAAACGTGTCCAGGAGAAATGTGGATTTAAATACCAGTGGACCTCCAAAGATGTAGACGTTCCACTGATGCATGAGAAGCGGACTGGACATGTGAGCCTGATGACCAGGGAAGACTGGTTAGCTCTGTGTAAATAGATGACATATCTCACGTCAAAAATAATATTTCTCCAACGCAAAATTATATGACACTTTTGTGACAGATACAATGATATACTTCAACCATAAACAATAAAAAACACATACTCATTAAAGATTGGAGGATATTAAAATGACAGACACAAACAGAATTAATATGAATGAACTTGATCAGGTAACCGGCGGAAAAGAGAATGTAGTAAACAATCCCCACAAAGGATACAGCTATGTAAACTGCAGAAAAGAGCCCAGACTGGATGCTGAAGTATTTTTCACCATTCCAAACGGCACAGAAGTATATCCGACCGGCAATGTAGTTCACAATGACGGTTTCGACTGGTATGAGATTAACCTTGCAGGTGCCTATGACTACGGCTGGGTAGCAGGCCACCTGATCGGACACTAAAACTAAGCAACAAAAACTAAGCAACACAAGTAAACACAGTTTAGCAGCCCTTCTCGTAAAGAGAGGGGCTTTTCATTTGTCTGTGAAAGCAGCAGAAAAACCTTTCAGACAGACAATTCCGGTATCCTTTTCTGCTTTATCATGTTAAAATATTAATAATAAAACAGATTACTTTGGGGCTTTTTTCGAAATGTCTAACTCGATGTGGAGGGGGAGTATATGATGATATTAAGAAAGAATTTATTACCAATACTCGTGGTCATACTAATGGCGTTTGCCATGATGCCAATGAAGGCAGAAACGGTGTTAGCGGCAGCTGATAGTACTGCACCAACCATTGATGCATCAACACTTACGGTAAAGATTACAGACAAAGAAGGAAATGAAAAGACAGCTGCCACAGCAGGAGACACAGTTACAATCAGTGTTGCTGCTACAGATGGGGAAGACGGCAGCGGTATAACAAACTGTTCTGTCAATCTCAGGAAACCAATAACCGGTTCCGAATTATATAGAGTCGCACATTATAATGAGCAGACCGGTAGGATTGAATTCCCTTTTAGTGTAGACAAAAGCACGGAATCAGGAGAATGGCAGATATTTTATATATATGCC
>CACXGS010000346.1 GCA_902767195.1 uncultured Lachnospiraceae bacterium
AACAGGCAGATAGCTTACCGGGAGTGGGCAACGCCTCTGCGACGGAACCGGTTGTCCGTTGATTGGGGTTATTGGCGATACAGTTCAACTCTGCATCTTATTATTTCTGCATTGAACATCCCCAAGGCATGGGTTATAATAATTTTAAGTTTTTAAGAATAAAAGGAGGAACAGCGAATGTTAAAACTCTACGATGGAGGAATCTACCTGGTACACGGTACCGAGATCATCCCGGAGAAAGAATCCGCTAAAATACAGCAGATGACAGGAAAGCCGGTGGATCAAGTGGCTGCTGAGCAGGGAACCATGGCCTACGGCATCCTGAAAGACCACAACACTACGGAGGATATGGACAATCTCAAACTGAAGTTCGACTCCATGACCAGCCATGATATCACCTATGTGGGTATCATCCAGACGGCCAGGGCTTCCGGAATGACGGAATTCCCCCTGCCCTATGTTCTGACCAACTGCCACAATTCTCTTTGTGCCGTGGGCGGTACCATCAATGAGGACGATCACAAGTTTGCCCTCTCGGCGGCTCATCGTTTCGGGGGAATCTACGTCCCCACCAATATGGCCAATATCCACAGCTACAACAGGGAAATGATGGCCGGAGGCGGCAAGATGATTCTGGGTTCGGATTCCCACACCCGCTATGGCGCCCTTGGTACCATGGCCATCGGAGAAGGTGGCGGGGAACTGGCGAAACAGCTGGTGGGACGGACCTATGATTTCGCCCGCCCGGGGGTCGTGGCTGTCTATCTGACCGGATCACCCAAGCCGGGTGTAGGTCCCCATGACGTAGCGCTGACTATCGTCGGTGCAGTCTACCAGAACGGTTATGTGAAGAATAAAGTGATGGAATTTGTGGGCCCCGGAATCGCGGGTCTGCCCATTGAATACCGGAATGCCATCGATGTTATGACCACGGAAACCACCTGCTGGTCTTCCATCTGGGTAACGGATGATGTAACCAAAGAGTATTTTGTGAAGCACGGCAGACCGGAGGATTACAGGAAGCTTGCTCCGGCGGATGTGGCTTATTACGACGGCTGTATTTACATTGATCTGGACAGCCAGGAGTGTACCATTGCCATGCCTATGCATCCCTCCAACACCTACACCATTCATGAGCTTCTGGAAAATGCAGAGGATATCCTTCACGAAGTGGAGACCAAAGCCAATAAGCAGATTACGGGAGCTAAGATGGATCTGATGAGCAAATGGCATGACGGTGCCATCTGGACTGATCAGGGTGAGATTGCCGGATGCTCCGGCGGAACCTTTGATAACATCTGTGCTGCAGCCGATATCTTAAGGGGTAAGAGCTGTGGCAACGGTGCTTTCACTTTGAGTGTTTATCCCGGATCCATGCCGGCTATGGCAGAACTGATCAAGAACGGCTGTGCCACAGACCTGATCTCCGCCGGCGCCCTGATGAGGGAGTGTTTCTGCGGACCCTGTTTCGGTGCCGGAGACACACCGGCCAACGGAGAATTCTCCATTCGTCATACAACCAGGAACTTCCCCAACCGGGAAGGCTCCAAGCCGGGTGAAGGACAGATGTCTGCCGTGGCTCTCATGGATGCCCGGTCCATTGCCGCTACAGCTGCCAATGGAGGCCGCCTGACTGCAGCCACCGATATCGACGTGGAATACAGGAATCAGGAATATCATTACGAGTCCGGTATTTATGAGAAACGAATCTACAATGGCTGGGGCAAGCCGGAACCGGAGACAGAGCTCCGTTTCGGTCCCAATATCAAGGACTGGCCTGAAATGCCTGCCCTTACCGACGACCTGCTGGTTAAGGTATGTTCCTATATTACGGACCCAGTGACTACCACAGATGAACTGATCCCATCCGGGGAGACTTCCTCCTACCGTTCCAATCCGGAGCGTCTCAGTGAGTTCGCCCTCTCCCGCCGGGATCCGGAATATGTGGGCCGCAGCAAAGTCATGCGTCAGATTGAGCGGGACCGTCGTGGCGGAAAGGGAATTGCCGAAGAAGTTCAGAAAGTATACGATGCCCTTACCAAAGCCGGCATCAAAAATGATCCGGAAGGAACCGATATCGGATCCACCATCTATGCCAACATGCCGGGAGACGGATCTGCCAGAGAGCAGGCTGCCAGCTGCCAGCGCGTCATGGGAGCATCCGCCAACTTTGCAAGGCAGTACGCCACCAAACGGTATCGTTCCAACTGTATCAACTGGGGTATGGTCCCCTTCCTTGTAGAGAATCCGGAGATCTTTGAACTTGGGGATTACATTTTCATTCCGGGCGTCCGAAAGGCTGTTCTTGACAATGCAGACCAGATTTCTGCCTATGTCATCAAGCCCGACGGAAGTGTGAAGGAATTCCCGGTTTCAACCGGTCCTCTCACCGAGCCGGAGCGCAACATTATCGCCGACGGCTGCCTGATCAATTATTACAGGAACCATTGATGAAACATTTTTGAAGTTTCTCTTGTTTAGACGAAACATTTTTGAAGTCTCTCTTGTATATTTTACAGAAGCACCTTTTCGGTAAGATCTACTGGCTCCGGCAAAGCCTGACGCAACTGCCGAAGCCTCCAGCTAAACAGGATGAAAGGAGGTCCTGGTTATGAATCTTATGAAGAATAAATCATGGATGAAACCCGCAGCTTTCTCTATTTTGTTTCTGTTGATTCTGGCCCTTACTCTTCTGCCCTGTGGAATGGCTTCGGCCAAAACGAAGAAGGCCACAAAACCCCGACTTTCAAGAACTTCTATGAAGATCAGGGTCAGGGGTTCCAAGTCACTGGTGGTCAAAAACGTGACGAAAAAGGTGAAATGGAAAGTAAGCAATAAGAAGCTGATTTCCATCAAAACCAAAGGGAAATTAAAACAGAAAGCCATTATCAAGGCCAAGAAAAAAACCGGTAAATGTTATGTCATTGCCCGGGTAGGGAAAAAGAAGCTGAAATGTAAGATCACTGTCCTTCCGAAGAAAAAGGCACCGGAACCGGTCATCATTCCGGATGAAAATGTGATCGAGACAGATACCACCAGAGCCATTGCCAACACATCGGTCAGACTTCTCA
>CACXGS010000347.1 GCA_902767195.1 uncultured Lachnospiraceae bacterium
CAGCCCCACCCGGGCACCGGCCGGACGGTCATGGGACAGGTGGTAGAAAAAGTCAGCATAGAAAAGATTCTGAAGGCCATCGGACTGACTACAGTGGAGACCCTGGATCCTCTGGATCATCAGGAGTCGGTGGAAGCGGTACGTCGTATTGCAGCCCAGCCCGGAGTGAAAGCCATCATTTTCCGTTCTCCCTGTATTGCCGTAACCAAACCTTCCGGATCTTCTGTTGTGGATACAGAAGCCTGCATCGGTTGTCAGCGGTGTATCCGCCAGCTGGGCTGTCCGGCTCTGGTCCTTAGTGAGGACGGGAAAAAGGCAAGAATCGATTCATCCCAGTGTACCGGCTGTACGCTGTGTGAGCAGATCTGTCCGGTCCATGCCATCAGTGGCGGAGATAAAAACGATACGATGAACAGGAGGGAGAGCGTATGACAAAGAATATTATTCTGTGCGGTGTAGGCGGGCAGGGTACCATTCTGGCCTCCCGACTGATCGCGGCGGCCGCTATGGAGAAAAACCTGCCGGTACGCACAGCAGAAACCATCGGCATGGCCCAGAGGGGTGGCAGCGTCTTTTCCCATATCAGGATCGGGGAAGGGGTCTCTTCACCCCTGATCGCCAAAGGAGAAGCAGACCTGATCATCGGCTTTGAGCCGGGGGAGACGGTCCGTCAGCTGCCATATCTGAAGGAAGGAGGGACGGTTGTTACTTCCGTCTCGCCGGTGATGCCTGTCAGCGCCATGATCGGCCAGTCGGTCTATCATGCGGAGGAAATGACAGCATTCCTTGAAGAACATGTGAAGAAACTGGTTTTCGTAGATGCCAACAAGGCAGCAGCCGATCTGGGATCGGCCAGAATACTGAATGTAGTCCTTCTGGGAGCAGCGGTAAGAAGCGGAGCCCTGGGCCTGGATCTCGATGATATGAAACAGGCTGTCCGAAACAAGGTGCCCGCCCGTTTTCTGGAACTGAATGAGAAGGCATTGGAATATGCAGGAGAGGACTGCGAATAATTGATAACACACTGGTGAGTTCAGGATAAATGATGTAATGAAAGGTTCAGGTATAATAGTATGAGAATCAACAGGAAGCAACTGGAACAGGTAAACAGACAGATCACCCGTCTCATAGAGGCTGATAATTTCTATGGAAAGCGGCTTAAGAAAGCGGGGATTGACCACGTGGACAGTGAGGAAGATTTCCTGTCCCTTCCCTTCTCGGAGAAGCAGGATCTTAGAGAAGCCTATCCCCTGGGACTGGCAGCCTGTCCTGAGGAAGAGATCGTCCGGATTCACTCTTCTTCCGGTACTACCGGAACACCGGTTATCATTCCCTATACAGAAAAGGATGTAGACGACTGGGGTCTGATGTTCAAGCGGTGTTATGAATTCGCCGGCATCACCAATAAAGACCGTATCCAGATTACTCCGGGATATGGCCTCTGGACGGCTGGAATCGGATTCCAGAACGGATGCGAGAAGCTCGGAGCCATGGCTGTTCCCATGGGACCGGGCAATACGGAGAAGCAGCTTCAGATGATGCAGGATCTTGAGAGTACGGTTCTGTGCTCCACTTCTTCCTATGCCCTTCTCCTGGCAGAAGAAGTGGAGAAAAGAGGTTTGAAGGATAAAATCAGGCTCAAAAAGGGTGTTATCGGATCCGAGCGCTGGTCTGACAAAATGCGCCAGCGCATCAGCAGTGTTCTGGGTATTGAATTATATGATATCTATGGACTGACGGAGATCTATGGACCGGGTATCGGCATCAACTGCCAGTATAATACCGGAATGCACTACTGGGATGATTACCTTTACATTGAGATTATCGATCCCAAGACCGGGAAAAACCTTCCGGACGGGGAATGGGGAGAGATTGTTATTACCACTCTGGTAAAAGAGGGTGCACCTCTGATCCGTTTCCGTACCCATGACATTTCAAGGATCATACCCGGGGAATGCCCCTGTGGCAGCGCATTCCCGAGGATTGACAGCATCATGGGCCGAAGCGATGACATGATGAAGATCAAGGGTGTCAATGTATTCCCCAAACAGATTGAAGAAGTTCTGGCTTCTTTCCCGGAGCTGTCCAGCGAATACCAGATCCGTATCTCCTATCATGACGGAATTGCCGTAATGAGAATCTATGTGGAGACCGATGGCAGCAATGACTTTAAGGCTCTTCAGCAGAGTATTGCAGCCAGAGTCAAGAGTCAGATCGGCTTCACACCCAAGGTTTATGTTGTGGAGCTTGGTTTCCTGCCCAGAAGTATGAAGAAGACTCAGCGTGTGATCGATGAGAGGTTCAAAGACTGAAGCTGATCAAGGATATCCGCCAGGGTCTCCTCAATACCCTTGTCCTCTTCCGGGATGGTAAGATCAGCATATTTCTCGTAAAGGGGAGTTCTCTCCTCATAGAGATCTTTCAGGGTCTGACCTTCCCGAAGAACAACACCCCGGCCGTGAAGGTCCCGGAGACGACGGGAGAGGATCTCATAGGAACATTTGAGGTAGATTGTCACTGCCTTTTCCCGGAGATGTTCCATGGCCGGTGCCCCGTAAACGGCGCTGCCGCCGGTGGCGATGACTGTCCCGCTGACATCGATGGAGAGATTGACACGGTTTTCGATATCCAGGAAACCGTCAATACCCTCTTCCTGTATGATGTCTTTCAGCAGACGGCTTTCTTCCTGCTGGATCAGGAGATCTGAGTCAAGGAACTGATAACCCAGCTCCTTGGCCAGGATGACACCTATGGTGCTTTTGCCCACGCCGGGCATACCGATTAGTACAATATTTCTCATGGTATTTTCCTCCGGGATAAAAATGATGAATAAAGCTTCGGGCCGACAACTGCCGGCCCGAACTTTTATTTTTTCTTTGTTTTTGTAAATAACAGAGTTACCGGCTCCTGGGACAGATCATTGAGAGTCAGGCTCATTTCAATATTCCCTTCTTTATCAATGGGGCATTCCTTTTCAATCTCTGTATCCGGATTCAGGACAAGCTTATTATCCCGGATCAGGTAGTCCCCTTCCTGATCAAGAATAGGAAATGCGCCGGAAGCGATGTCATCTGTTGTGGATTCCTCCGAGTAAAGCCGGTCCAGCTCCTCCTGCTGTTCTTCTGTCAGCTGGTCCGCCAGACCCTTGCGGATGGCCTCCTGAACTTCCTGATCCCTGGTGTAGAGCTTGTACTGGTTGTTTTTCTTAAGGGTCAGGTGAAATGTAATCTCAAGGGAGTCCAGCTTCATAGTATCGTCACTGAAAGCTTCTCCGAAATCGTGGCTTGCCACATAGTATCCGGAATAATCCCGTTCCGATTCTTCCGTGCTCTGATCGGTTCCCGTCTCCTGCGGGGACTTTGTGCTGTCCTCAGAGCCTCCGAGAAGCTTCTGTTTTGTGCTGATGCTGCAGCCCGTCAGAAGACAGACAGCCAATATCACCGTAAGGATGAAAGACATCAGTATTTTCTTGTTTAATCTCATTATGATCATCTCCTCGTCTTTTTGTTCGGATCTTTCTTTGTCACCATTATAACAGAAGTCCCCTGGGGAAAAAAGAGCAATTTTTCCGGCTGTTTTCTCCTTGTTTCAGAAATCGGAATAAGTCGTCAAAAGATATTTTGACCTTTTGTCTATTGTATGGTAAAACAGAAAGAGAAATACGTGAAGACAGCTTTTGATGAATATAAGGAAAGGAATAGTGTTATGATTGTTAATGTTACGGATTCCACATTTGAAAGTGAAGTATTACAGGCAGATGGAAAGGTTCTGGTAGATTTCTGGGCAGACTGGTGCGGTCCCTGCAAGATGCTGTCTCCTCTGGTAGATGAGATTGCAAAGGAGCTGGACGGCAAGATCAAAGTTTGTAAGGTCAATGTCGATCAGGCCCGTTACGTTTCCAGCAGGCTGGGTGTAACCAGCATTCCCACTCTCATGATCTTTGAGAATGGTAAGATTCAGAACAAGTCTGTGGGATTTATCAACAAGCAGCAGATTGCGGCATTCATTCAGTAGACAGATATCTTAATACAGCCTGTGGGGGCAGTGCTTTTTGCACTGTCCTTTTGTGTGCCGTTATCAGAGTCTCTTGCGGATAAAGCAATAATTAATTGCAATTCAATCCCTTTTATGTTCGCTGAGGATGTGATAAAATATAATATCATTTGATTCAGACTTCATCAGGGATGCGACCATATGGAATCAAGCAATATTGAATGAACAAAAGGAGAAGGAAGATCCGGGAAGGGTCAGAAAGGAGCGACTATGATTTGTTATCGTTGTGGAGCCGAGCTGCCTGATAATTCAAAGTTTTGTGGGAAATGTGGTGCGGAACAGCAGGGAAGTGTTCCTGAAGCAAAGCAAAGTATCAGTGAAGAGACTCAGACTGCTGTGAATGAACAGATATATCAGGACGATATCAGGATGAACCAGCAGGATGTTGATCCGTCAGTCCGGCAGGGTATTGACAATGAGCCGCAGAAAGATGTTCATAA
>CACXGS010000348.1 GCA_902767195.1 uncultured Lachnospiraceae bacterium
GGATTAAGGAGATCGCCATCCTGGAAGATGATAATGGCTGCTATGCCTTCCATTATAACATGGGGGATGATAAGGCAATCGACCGGATGCAGATGGCATGCGATGATGAGCTTTACAGTATCGCCAGTCATATCATAGAAAAGGGGAAAGAAGAGAGCAGGAAGAGAAAGACCTATGATGACTATAAGACCCGCCTTGATGTTCTGGTTCGTGTTCGTCTGCAGAACGGGTCTTTAAGGACCCGTCGGCTCAGAGTAAATGCGGATGATGTCAGGGAGGATTTCAGGAAGCTCCTCAACCGCAGAGACTTTGCCGGGCCCCTCTATCTTGTAACCTCAAATCAGGATAATACCATAAAGGAAATATCTTTTTCCGGTATCGGCGGTGACAAAAGGCTGGCAAAGCGAAAGGATCCGAGATTTTCTGAATTAATGGATGCGGTAAAGAAAGATATGGACCAGGATCTGGGTGATATCATGGCATCAGAGCTTCCGGTAGGGATTCTCAATTTTGAGTATCAGCAGGAGAAATCTCATTATAGCTGGTCCGGAGCGGAGGATCTTTCTGACCAGGAGATTCTGATTTATCCTTCCTACAGGAATACGGTAGCCTGTCTTGAAAAATGGGGATATCCCTGCTTAAGCGGACCAAGAGAAAAAGATATGCAGGATATGCAAAATATCAGTGGACATTCCGGCAGACTTCTGTATAATGATTATGATACCCCCTGGTTGGAAGACAGGAAATCCGGCAATGATCTAAAGGTCTATATCAAGCCGGACTGTCGGGCAGATTATGGAAACAGAGAATATGTTCTCTGTGTTCTGATCAAAGACCGGGCGGATTAAATATTTACATATTTATTCAGGAAGGAAATACCCATGAATAAGACCGATTACAGGCCAGTATATCATGCAACCATTCCACAAGCATGGTCCAACGATCCCAACGGATTGATCTGGCATGAAGGAAAAGCTCATTTATTTTGTCAGTACTATCCCCATAAAGCCCAGTGGGGGCCCATGCACTGGGGACATTTTGTCTCGGAAGACCTGATTCACTGGGACTTTCTGGGAGCATCCCTGGCTCCTGATGAGAATTACGAGACCATCTGCGGATGCTGCTCCGGGAGTTCCATGGTTATCGACGGCAAGCTCTGGCTAATGTATACCGCAGCCCAGCCGGAACTGCAGCGTCAGTGTCTGGCCTGGTCAGAGGACGGCATTCATTTTAACAAGCTGGAGGAGAATCCGGTTCTGACATCCGATATGCTTAAGGATATCATTTCACCCAGAGATTTCCGGGATCCCAAGCTTTTTGAGAAGGATGGCTGGTATTACTGTCTGGCAGGGATTCGTGTGATCGATCCCGAAACCTACGACGAGAGAATGAGGGCCATGCCCTCCTATCAGTCGGTGGAAGAGACGATCTTTTATCGGGATGTACGCAATCTGAATCCGTCAAGAGGCTTAATCCCGGACGATAATCCCTCCGTCATGGCTGTGCTTGGAGGAGATGAGGGTGCCATCGGAGTAGGTAACCTGACCCTCTTCCGGACAAAAGACCTGAAGAACTGGGAGTTCTGCGGTGTCCTTCTCCACCCTCAGGAAGAACTGGATGATGCCTTCTTTAATCTGAAAGGTGTCTATGAGTGTCCGGATTATTTTGAGAGCAACGGAAAGGAGATCCTCCTTGCCAGCCCTCAGAATCTGCCCCAGATGGGGAACCGTTTCCAGAATCTTCACTCAGTCATCTATATGACAGGTACCCTGAATCTGGAAGACGGACATTTCCATATTGATGAGATTGAAGATCTGGACAGCGGGTTTGATATCTATGCCTGCCAGACTTTTGGGCATCCCGACGGCCGTCGGATCATGATTGCCTGGAAAGAAATGTGGGATCGTTCCTATCCCACGGAAGAAGACAACTGGGTAGGTTCTTACACTCTCCCCAGAGAGCTGGTCTACAAAGACGGCAGACTCTATCAGATTCCCATCAGGGAGATTGAAGGCTGCCGCACGAATAAACGAGAGATTACTGATCTGACGATAACCGGCGGAACATGCCATCCGGAAGGCTTTTCCGGAAATGTGGCGGAACTGGAAGTCACCTTTGACATGAAAGAAGCCGCCATGGCCGGCCTTAAGCTTTTTAAAGGCACCGAACACGAGACAGTGGTCTACTATCATCGAAAGAAAGAGGCGGTCTATTTTGACCGGACCTTCTCCGGAATCCCCTTAACGGGAAGGGAACCGGAGGTTAATATCCGCGCCTGTCAGGTAGGAGATCTGGACCGGATCACTTTCCGGATTTTCCTGGACAGGAGCTCTGTGGAAGTCTTTATCAATGGGGGACGCTACGTAATGACCGGCAATGTCTATCCCGACCCGGAAGACCTTGATATCGAGTTCTTCAGCGCCGGGGAAGTGGTTATTACCCATGCTGTCCTCTATGATATAGAAGTATAATAGAAATGGCTGAAAGCCAGAAAGGAGATCTAAATATGTTTGTACAGTATCCGTTACCTTATGCCCACGATGCTCTGGAGCCCGTGATTGACACTCTTACCATGGAGACCCATCACGGTAAGCATCACGCTACCTACACAGCAACATTGAACACCTTAGCAGAGAAGGCAGGCGTTCAGAATATGGAGATCACAGACCTCCTGGCCAACCTTGACAAGATTGAAGATCCCGCCCTTCGGACCGCGATCCGCAATAACGGAGGTGGCTACTACAATCATAATCTCTATTTCTCCACCATTTCACCGGACGGCAGCAGAGAGCCCAAAGGGGAGCTGGGAGAGAAGATCGCAGCGACCTTCGGAAGCTTCGAGGAGTTTAAGGAGAAGATCTCAGCTCTGGCAGTCGGTCAGTTCGGATCCGGCTGGGCATGGCTTTCCGTGACACCGGAGGGAGAACTGGTTCTGTCCTCCAGTGCCAATCAGGATAACCCCATCAGCCTTGGAACCGGCAACACTCCCATCTTCACCATCGATGTCTGGGAGCATGCCTACTATCTCAAGTACAGGAATCTTCGTCCGGCTTATGTGAAAGCCCTCTTTGATGTAGTGAACTGGGATGCGGTAGAAGAGAATTATCAGAACTGCAAATAATAAAGAATAAATGCCGGGCATCTGAAATATCCCAGGTGCCCGGTGTTTTTGTCTGAGGGAATACTGTATTATCCCATGATTGATGCATCTAATCTCCAATGTGCCAGATCTTTTCATGGTACTATAAGCCTGTAAAAATGTCATGGAATCATTGATTCAGCAGATGGAGGGTACATGGTATGAATCTGTCAGAAATCAATAGGAAATGGGTATTATATAAAGCCAGAGAAGGCATAGATTGTAATATACAGATCGACAAGGTCATTATGGATGCGCCGGAAGGAGTAGAGGCATCTTTTGATATGCAGGAGCTCCAGGAAGGAGTGCGTATTCTGCATGTCACCTTCAGGATGGAAGGCTATCACCCTGAATATGTGGACTTCCTTTTAAGCCATGAATTTACCCACCTGGCGGATTTTATCACCTGTCCTTATCAGGAAGAGAGCAAAAGATATCTCTACATGAATGCCTACTCGGAGTTTCATGCCTGCCGCCTGTCTCTTCTTCGACTCCTGGAGAATAATATTGAGACATCCGGCTTCCTGAGGCAGCAGGGATCGGTAGAAAGCCTTCCTGCATCCATGATGAACAAAGAGCTTGTTCCCCAGCCCTACAAAGATGGGACTCTTGTCCAGCTTCTTAACGGGATCTATCAGAAGACGGCGATCTTCTTTGAGAAGTTCCGATCTCTCAGCGTGCCGCAGCTCTTCCAGTATTGTTTTAAGCATATTATGTATATGTTTGGTTATCTTTCCCTTTTCCAGGGAGCCGAGGAGATGATCGGACGGCTCTGTGATGATCTGGGGCTGGTTCAGTCAGATTACCTGAGTCTTTACCGGGCTCTGCTGGCTGAGGATATGGAGGCTATTCTTAAAGAAGCCGAAAAAATATATGATGAGGCTTTCCTTCCTTTTGTCAAGGCTTTTGCAAAGGATTCCGACCAGTCTGATGCCGTGGGCAAACCCGGAGATTATTGGGAGATCATCGGCGGAGAGACCGGAGGCTGGAACTGGGGCGGACGATCCCGGGCCAATGTGGGAGTCCGGCAGAAGTTCAAAGGCTACCGCCGGGGCCGGGGCAACAAACCGGTAGAATCCGTAGAAGAATTGAAAAGAGAACTGGGACTCTAACATTGAATCACATTCCCGGTATTATTAAAGATAAACTTCTCCCCGAAGGCTTCCTGAAGCGCGGGGAGATTTTCTTCGCCCGTGCAGTGGGAGACCGCCAGGAAATCAAGGTCCATATCCCGGAAAGCCTCGATGGTCTTTGCCAGCCGGTCCTTGTCGGAATCAATCAGATGGGTTCCCCCGATGATTCCGCAGATCCTTTTGCCGGTCCGTTCACGGATTGTGCTTACGATATTCATAATGCCGGGATGGGAACAGCCGGCGATCAGCACCAGCCCATGGTCAGTATCCAATGTGACCACCGTCTCCTCCGGGAAGGTATCCGGATGAAAGATCATAGAGTCCATACAACGCCCTCCGAAACAGGGAGCCGGCTCCTCCTCCTGCCAGACAAAAGTATCATTGAGCGGTTCCCAGTCATGAACCCGGGAGAAATTCCGGTGAAAGGTAACACCCGGAAAAGGAGAGAAGCAATCCTCGGAGATTTCATGGATCCCTACTCCCAGATCCTTCAGAGTCCTCTTGTCAAAACGGATTCCGATATAGCGTACCCTCCCGTCTTTTTTTGTCAGATAACTCTTCTTGAAAAATCCCTTACCTACGTACAGATTCTTAGGCGCCCCCTTCTCTCTGATCAGGCGGAGAAATCCCCCCGCGTGGTCGTAATGGGCATGGGAGAGGAGAATAGCGTCAAGATTATCAAGACTCACATCCAGTTTCTCTGCATTATCATAAAAAGCACCGCTGTCTCCGGTATCCATCAGAAGCCGGATTCCATTTCCCTCGATGAGCATGGAGAGACCGTGTTCACAGCTCAGTTTCTTTTCATGATCTATGTTATTTTCAATCAGCGTTGTAATAGTCCAGGTCATAGTATCCTCCTTGATTCGTATTCTTTTTTTTCATTATAATCAAACAGCAGCCCGCGGGCAACATATACTATCCCAAACGAAGGATTGTAAACAAAGTGAAAAAGAATCCCAACATTTCTTTTGACAGAAAATGATATAATTGTAATATCTAACATTTCGGATCAGGAGGGTGATAAGATGATTGTATATATAAACAGCTGTGTAAGACATTCTTCAAGGACCGCCCGCTTGGCCAGGGCTCTTCTGAAGAATTTGAAGGATGACGTTGTAGAGTTGAAGCTGGAAGATGAGCATTTGTTCCCTCTTAGTGAGGAGACCGTGGATTTCCGCAATCACTGTATCGAAGAAGGAAGGATGAACGACCCGGTATTTTTCTTTGCCAAGCAGTTTGCGGCGGCGGATACCATTGTCATCTCGGCTCCTTTCTGGGACTATTCTTTCCCGGCTTTGCTGAAGATATATATTGAGAATATCTGCGTTCCGGGTATCACTTTTGAGTACAATGAGCAGGGAATTCCCACCGGATGCTGCAAGGCAGGGAAGCTGTATTTTGTCACCACTTCCGGAGGACCCCACTTTCCCGAGTACGGTTATAACTATGTGAAAGCCCTTGCTCAGATGCAGTTCGGCATTCCGGAGACTGAGCTTATCTGCGCAGAGAATCTGGATCTGGTCGATGTTGATCCGGATCAGATCATGGAGGATGCTATCCGAAGTCTGGAGGACAGATTTAAACAGGAGTAAATGAGACGGAATCGTCAGAAGATTCCGGGCAAATGGAGATTAATCAGTAAGCAGATGATTTAAGAGAAACAGGAGGATTGAAAAATGAGAAAATGGATCGGCATGATTGTTCTGGTAAGTATGACAGCCCTGGCAGCTGTCGGATGTACCGATGACAAACAGACTACGGAACCGGCGACGGAGCCCGCTACCGAAGCCGTCTCCCCGGAACAGGAGACGGAAGCTGCCTCTACGGAAGCAGCCAAGCCCGATAAGTCTGCAGACGCAGTCACAGTGGTTATCGATGTGAAAGATTACGGGAAGATTACGGTAGATCTGGATGCCGAGAGTGCCCCGATCACGGTGGAGAATTTTGTGAAGCTGGTCAAAGAAGGTTTCTATGACGGCCTGACCTTCCACCGGATCATGGAAGGCTTTATGATGCAGGGGGGAGATCCCACCGGAACCGGAAGCGGGGGATCAGAAGAGACGATAACCGGCGAGTTTGAAGCCAATGGTATCAAGAACCCCATCAGCCATGCCAGGGGAACCATTTCCATGGCCCGGTCCCAGGATCCTGACAGTGCCAGCTCCCAGTTTTTCATTGTCCAGAAGGACTCTTTTTTCCTGGACGGCCAGTATGCCGCATTCGGCAAGGTAACCGAGGGAATGGATGTCGTGGACAAGATCTGCGAGGATGCGGAGCCTACGGACGATAACGGGACCATTCCTCCGGAGAATCAGCCGGTGATTAATTCTATTACGATCAAAGAATAGTTTGTAAAGAGAAGGAGAGAAGATATGCTTAAGAACCCTCAAGAAACAAAAGACCGGATAGTAGAGTGGATTCGGGAATATTTCAGGGAGAACGGACCGGAATGTGATGCCGTGATCGGAATATCCGGCGGAAAAGATTCCTCCATTTGTGCCGCTTTGCTGACAGAAGCCCTGGGGAAAGACAGGGTAGTTGGCGTGATGATGCCCAATGGAATCCAGGCCGATATTTCCGATTCACAGGAGATTGTTTCTCTTCTGGGAATCAAATCTGTTACGGTTAATATCAAAGCCGGCGTGGACGGTCTGTCCGGAGCTATCAATGATGCCCTGAAAGAATCCGACGCAGGTACCCAGGCTCTTTCCAGGGATTCTATGATCAATATGCCGCCACGCCTTCGCATGAGCACTCTGTACGCCATCGCCCAGGCCCTGCCAAAGGGGGGAAGGGTGGTAAATACCTGTAACCGGTCAGAAGATTACATCGGCTACTCCACCAAATACGGTGACGCCGCGGGAGATTTCAGCCCTTTGGCGAATCTTCTGGTCCATGAAGTGATTCAGATCGGAGAGATCCTCGGAGTACCGGAACGTCTGACAAAGAAGACACCTTCCGATGGACTCAGCGGCATGAGTGATGAGGATAAGATCGGCTTCACCTATGCGGTGCTGGATCACTATGTTCTTACCGGTCAGTGTGAGGATCCGGAGACCAAAGCAAAGATTGACCGGATGCATCGGCTCAACCTTCACAAACTGCGGCTGATGCCCACATTTCCCATGAAGGAGACCGATCAGCTGGCCAATTCTCTGTAGTATTTCTTGCTGATCTGCATAGTGAATTCTTGACAAAAGAACATCACTGGTATAGACTTTTATTAGAGAATATATCTAATGGATCCGGCAAGATGCCATTGTGTGATGCCCAGAGTTTTTTAGTTATTTTTCCAGGGGGTTATTATGAAGACTTGTAAAATATTATGTGTTTGCAGTGTGGGACTGATTACTTCCAACATGGTTGCTGCAAGGCTTTCCGAGCGTCTCAAAGAGAGAGGCTGGGATGCCATGACCAGAGTGACTACACCCGATGAAGTGCGGTCTGAATTAGCGGAAGATGATTATGATCTTATCGCCTGTGTGACTCATGTTTATGAAGATTTTGATGTACCGAAAGTGAATGCGCTGGGACTTCTGGCAGGCAGTGATGTCGATCACGTGATCGATGACTGTGTCAAAGCTCTGGAGAACCGATAATTATCAGTATGCAGTATAAGTGGACCATGCCGGGATTACGCAAGTAGTCCCGGCATTTTTGTGAAA
>CACXGS010000349.1 GCA_902767195.1 uncultured Lachnospiraceae bacterium
TCCCTGACAGTCCTTAAGGCAGGCTTTTCCCGGCGATGCACGATAATGACCGCATGATCTTCCGCGCAGTGTCGTCAACACATTGTTCTTAGCGGCAGTACGACAGTTCAGTCTTTGCGGCATTGCCGGAGCTCCGCATGCTCCTGAGCCCACCGGAGTATTCCGCAATTTTGCCAGCTTCCGTTTTTATAAGTTGTCCTGTCAGTCTTTTTTTCAAAAACACTGACAAAAACGCAACCCTTCGTCCTATCTGGCAAAAACAGCCAAAAGAAGCCCGTTATTTTCCGCTTTTTTTGACCCTTTAATGGCAGTTTACTGACAAAATCTCACATTTTCTTCTCCTCTGTCATCAGCAGGTTTAATGTACCCGGGGCCAATCATTCCGAGATCCTAGGCACCCCCTTCACAGCAAAACAGGGGCCGTAATGGCCCCTGACAGATAAAATAAGAACTGTCGCTTTTCTATTTACACTTCTAATCTCTTGAAATAAGAACCGAGACAGTAGTTGGGGACGTGCTGTTGTTATAATAGATGACATCATAGTAATAGTAGCCTCCACTTGGCGTTACACTTAGTTCGACCCCCGAACTCCATGCTGGCTCTCCAGAGAAAAAGTACTCGCTAGATGTATTATTCTCTATATTTGTTGAAAAGGTTTCTTGTTTAGCATTTTTTCTTGTTCCATGAACAGAAGTTCCTTTTCTGATGACAACCGTTATCTCACGATCACGTGTTGTCGCATACCCAGTATAGTTAGGATGAACAAAAAAGAAGCCCGCTGTGAAATCCATAGAAGCATAATATGTGTCAGCTAAATATGACCCTCCTGCAGGAATCGTATGCTGCGTTCCATTCACATAAGTTGTTCTGTCTATTTCATATGATTCAACAATCTTACCGTCCGCATCGCGTATCTCGACGTGTATTAGTTTATCTTTGTTAGAAACAGTACTATTATCGACATCATCATAATTACCGTTATCTTCTAGAGCAAAAATCGATATGCCTGGTAAGATCAACGCAATAGCCGCCATCAATGCAAAAAACTTAATAACTTTTTTCATTTTGTAACCTCCAATTTTCACTTCACTATACGAATCATAAGAACTGGTTCAGCTGTTTGTCCGGACGTTCCTATGTAAGCTATCAGATCTCCAGCGGAGACATGATCCCCCTCTTTTGCAACAAGCTTGCTGCAGTGTTCATATTTCCAGATCCTGCCCGCATCGTCCTTAACAGTAACACAATTGCCATAAATTCTTTCATACTGGGAACTAATCACTTCACCTTCACATACAGCAAAGAATGGCTCGCCATATTCTGCAGGGCAGCTGATAAAACCTTCTTTTATAACTTCTCCCCTGATCTTTAGCAGACTTTCATACTTTTCCAAGTCCCCAGGGGATACAGGGGCATAATCCGGAAGTTCAGGCTCAGGCGCAGGAGGATCCAACTGCCCCTTGTCTTCGACATCGATCACTTCCACGATGTTTCCTTCTGCATCCATGATGACCTCATGTCTTCCGTCAAAAGGATACTCACCGGATACATATCCATCCGAGTCTTCAGAAGATTTATTATTCTCTGCAGCCGCGGCATTATTCGTCATCAGAAAAAATACCAGAGCCACGCAGACTGCCACGAAGGACACAATAGTTATCACTCTTGTCTTTTTAATATCCATTATTCTTTCTATCCTCTTTTTAACATTGCTGCTTCCAAACGAGAGGGTTCCTGTGCCCAGGGCCGATGAATATATACCGCAGTATAGAAGCGCCTGAGTATAACTGGCCCTGTACTGTGCATCCCGACTACTTGTTGTCCGCTCATCGCAGGCCATCTCCAGGTCCTCACTGAACAGATGATATGCTATTAGGCACAGCGGGTTGAACCAATGGACCGCAGTAATAACATAAAACAACAGCTTTAGAATATTGTCCCCGTGTTTTATGTGTTCTTTCTCGTGGTCGATTATATACCCATGATACTCCTTGCTGACGTCTGACGAGATGTAGATCACTGGTCTTATTATGCCTAGGACGAATGAGTTCCTTATCCCGGGACTGAGGTACACGTTGTCCTTGTAAAGCATCGCGTCTTTTACAATCCTTCTCAGCCTGACGGTCTTTATCCCGGCCGCTGCCAGAACTGCTGCAATGCCCATGATCCACAGGATCAGGAGAGCTTTTTCCATGCTTTGCGCGGAGGCGGACTCTGCTGGCGCTGTCTGATCCTTATCGACAGGCGTTACAGTCTGCCGAGGGTCTATCCCGGGCCATTCGTAAACATCTGAGGCAGCCGGAACCTGCGTGCTCCCGTGGAAGAAATCGTCCGGAAGAGGACTTAAGGAGTTGTTGACCGAAAACGGGAATACCAGCCTTATCATCACAAGGATCCACGCTATGATGAATATCTTACGGGGTAACTTTTTAAACAGCAGCCTTATCAATATGACTGCAAGGATAAGTATCCCGCCGTCTATACTCATGTTTATGACCTTCGCAAGGACTGGGCTCATATATTGTTATCCTTTTTATATCTGTTTATAAGCTCCTGAATCTCATTGATCTCCTTTGCAGACAGCTCTTTACGATCCGTAAAAGCCGCTATGAATGCCGGAAGAGAGCCCTTAAAGTAATCATTGATTACCTGCCTGCCTTTTTGCTGATAGAATTCACCCTTGGATATTATGGAAGTGACTGTTCCCTCTTTATTCTGCAGTATGCCTTTTTCACACAGCTTGCGGAGCACTGTATAGGTAGTGGGCTTTTTCCAGTTAAGCCTTTCCTCGCATATCTTTACAAGCTTTCCGGAGCTTACGGGTTCGTTCTCCCAGACTATCTCTGCGAATCGCTGCTGTATCTCCCCTAACTCGATCTTTTCCAACAATGTCGTTCCTCCTGACCTGGTTTATCTCAAGTAAACTTTAATTGGAGTTTATCATGAATAAACCATTTTGTCAATATAAAAAGAAGACCTGTTCTTTCTGCTGTTGTGGTATAATGTCTTGCAGTACAGTTTTTCAGGAGGGAATATGAGATTCGTGATACAGCGCGTCACCCGCGCTTCTGTAA
>CACXGS010000350.1 GCA_902767195.1 uncultured Lachnospiraceae bacterium
GTTGGATAGAGCACCAGTTTCCGGAGCTGGGTGTCGGGGGTTCGAGTCCCTTCTGGTTCGTAGCTTTTGAAAACCTCGGAGAGCCTTCGATAGAAGACTCTTCGGGGTTTTTTGACGGAATTAAGCTGTTTTGATTTTTTATTGATACTTTTTTGTTTTTACATGTCGATTTATGTAGTCAAAACACTCCAAAATGTGGTATAAGTAGTACACAACCATTATTCATATATATTTATTATAAGGAGGAGCCGTTATGATTTATACGGTGACATTTAATCCGGCATTGGATTATGTGGTATTCCTTAAGGATCTCGTTCCCGGCGATATTAATCGCTCCATTCGCGAATCCATTTATTATGGGGGAAAAGGAATCAATGTTTCCGGTATCCTGAAGATGCTGGGGCAGGAGACCACCGCCTTGGGATTTGTGGCGGGATTTACCGGGAGAGCTCTGGAGGAAGGCGTGGAATCGCTTGGAATTAAAGCAGATTTTATCCGTCTTCCGGAAGGCAATACTCGTATCAATGTCAAAGTGAAGCATGGAGACGAGACAGAGATCAACGGCCAGGGACCGGTGATCACTTCGGAGGCACTCGAGGAGCTTTTTGCCAGACTGGATACCCTGAATAAAGAAGATATCCTGATCCTGGCAGGCAGCATTCCCAATACTCTTCCGGAGGATGTCTACGAGAGAATCCTTGCCAGACTGGAGCCCAAAGGGATCCGGGTTGTGGTTGATGCCACAAAAGATTTGCTGCTTAATGTACTCAAATATCATCCTTTCCTGATCAAGCCCAACAATCACGAGCTTGGTGAGATGTTTGGTCTGGTGCTGAAGACCGACGAGGAGATTGAACATTATGCAAAAGAGCTTCAGAAGAAAGGAGCACGCAATGTTCTGATCTCCATGGCGGGTGATGGTGCCATGCTGGTATCCGAGGACGGGGAGACGTCCCGGATCGGAACACCCAAAGGAAAAGTTATCAACTCAGTTGGAGCAGGCGATTCTATGGTAGCAGGATTTGTTGCAGGATATCTTGAGAGTGGTTCCTATGCCAGAGCACTGGTAACAGGAACAGCTGCAGGAAGTGCTACGGCCTTTTCTGAGGGTCTGGCTTCCAGAGAGAAGTACGAAGAAACTCTTGCACAGGCAGAGACATTGATTAAACAAGCCTGATTATCATCAGAAGGGAGATGCTATAAAATGAGAATAGTTGACTTATTAAAAAAAGACGCCATCAGTCTTAATGCTGATGCCAAAAACAAGGATCAGATGCTGGATACTCTGATCGGACTTCATGCCAAAGTCGGAAATATCAAAGATGAGGCAGAATTTAAGAAAGGAATCTTAAAGAGAGAATCTGAGGGACCGACCGCTATCGGAGATGGTATCTGTATTCCTCATTCCAAGAATGATGCTGTTATCAACCCCGGTATTGCATCCATTACGGTTCCCTCCGGAATCGACTGTAATGCACTGGACGGCGGACTGTCCAACCTCTTTTTCATGATCGCTGCTCCGGCTACCGGATCGGATGTTCATCTGGAAGCTCTGGCAAGACTTTCTACAATCCTTATGGACGGAGATTTCCGTAATAAACTCCTTAATGCCAAGTCAGCCGATGAATATCTCAAGATCATCGATGAGAAAGAGACAGAGAAATACGGTGCGGAAGATCCTCAGGCTGCTGCAGCTGCTCCGGCTGCAAGCGGATACAGGATTCTGGCTGTTACAGCTTGTCCTACCGGTATTGCCCACACCTATATGGCTGCCGAATCTCTTGAGGAGAAAGGTAAGGAGATGGGAATTCCGCTGAAGGCAGAAACCAATGGTTCCGGCGGTGCGAAGAACGTACTGACCAGAGAAGAGATCGCTGCCTGTGATGGTATCATCATCGCAGCAGACAAGAACGTAGAGATGGCCCGTTTCGACGGAAAACCTGTCATCCGGACAAAGGTTCAGGATGGAATCCACAAACCTCAGGAACTCATCGAGAAAGTGCTTAACGGTGAAGCACCCATTTATCATCACGCCGGTGGAGCAGCTGAGGAGGACGCCTCAGCAGGCGGCACTATCGGACAGCAGCTCTATAAGCATCTGATGAACGGTGTATCCCACATGCTGCCATTCGTAATCGGCGGTGGTATCCTGATCGCTCTGGCCTTCCTTTTTGATGACTATAGTATCAACCCGGCTAATTTTGGTAAGAATACTGCTTTAGCGGCAATTCTTAAGACTGCCGGTGAGTATGCCTTTAACTTCATGCTGCCGATCCTTGCAGGATACATTGCCATGAGTATTGCTGACCGTCCCGGTCTGATGCCTGGTTTTGTCGGCGGCTGGATTGCTGCTCAGGGAACTTCATTTACCAGTATTATTCAGCAGGTAAACGGCATTGATCCCGCTGAGATCAAGATCGTTTCCGGTGGTTTCATCGGTGCTCTCTTCGCCGGTTTTGTAGCAGGTTACCTGGTACTGTGGCTGAAGAAGATGACAGAGAAGATGCCCGCATCCATGGATGGTCTCCGTCCTATGCTGATCTATCCTGTTGTTGGCCTGGCTCTGATCATGGCCGTGATGTTTGCAGTCAACCCGTTCTTCGCATGGCTGAATACTCTTCTTGCCAATGCTCTGGGTTCCCTCGGTGGAGCTAATGCTATCCTTCTCGGCGCAGTAGTCGGCGGTATGATGTCCATTGATATGGGTGGACCGTTCAATAAGGCTTCTTATGTCTTCGGTACGGCAGCCCTTGCTACCGCAACAGAAGAAAGCCCCCAGGGATTTATGATTATGGCAGCCGTTATGGCAGGCGGAATGGTTCCTCCGATCGCCATCGCTATTTCTTCCTGGCTGTTCAAGAACAAATTCACAGACAATGACCGCGCTAATGCTCCGGTCAATGCTATCATGGGACTTTGCTTTATCTCTGAGGCAGCTATTCCTTACGCAGCCGCAGATCCCGGACATGTAATTCCTTCCTGTGTTATCGGTTCTGCAGTGGCCGGAGCTCTGTCCATGGCATTCGGATGTACCTTAAGAGCACCTCACGGCGGACTCTTTGTTGTACCGACCATCGGCAATCCGTTCATGTATATTATAGCTTTGATCGTAGGTTCTCTTGTTGGCGCTGCTCTTCTGGGAGTGCTCAGGAAACCAGCGGCTAAATAGTCAGAATAGCCGGTAAATGTGCTATCATTAATGATAATCTGAATTCGCATAGACCAGGGAGGTGTTGGTATGTACAAACTTTGGACCATGCTTGAGGACTTGAAGAAGATGCGCTGGGTAGAGCTGTCACATCCGCTGGATAATGACAGTCCTTACTGGGCCGGAATACCGGAGGGCTCGGTGGAGCTGTGCAAGACTGTATTTGACTGGGGCAATCCTATGCTTGAATGCCTGATTCAGACTTTTAAGTTCCCCGGACAGTTCGGAACGCATATTGATTTTCCGGGACACTTTGTAAAAGAGGGAGTTCTGTCGGAAGCTTTTGAAGCTAAAGACGGGGTATTTCCTCTGTGCGTGATCGATCTCACCGAAAAGGTGGCGAAGGATCCCTGTTATGTGGTGACTGCCCAGGATATCAAAGACTATGAGAAAGAGTACGGTGACATTCCGGACGGCGCTTTTGTAGCACTTCGTACCGACTGGTACAAAAACTGGCCGGATATGGATGCCCTCTCCGGAACTGCCGAGGACGGCAGCGAGAACTTCCCCGGATGGTCTCTGGAAGCTTTGAAGTATATCTACGAAGTCCGCAATGCCGGGGCAAACGGCCATGAGACACTGGACACGGATGCATCTGCCGAGGCGGCAAAAGCAGAAGACCTGGCCTGCGAGCGCTATGTCCTTGCTATGGGTAAGCTTCAGGTGGAAGTGCTCCGCAATCTGGATCAGGTTCCGGCAGCAGGAGCCATGGTATTTGTGGCCTGGCCGCGGATCCAGGGTGCAACCGGACTCCCGGCTCGCGTTTGGGCGGTATGTGAATAATAATCGATATCATGAAATAACGATATCCCACGCTATATATCATAGCGTGGGATATTTTTTGCATTGTAGAAAATAATATCTTCCCTCTTAAGAATATTCCTTTAATAGATAAACACTGCTTCCCCTTTAAGCAGGATCTCGAACATTTTCTTGGCATCTTTGTCTGACAGATTAAGACAGCCGTGGGAACCGTGCTTTTTGTAATACTTGGGGCTCCATTTATCCCATTTCTGCCAGGGAGCAGCATGGAATCCGGTTCCACTGTTGGTCAGGCGAACCCAGTATTTCACGGGAGTTTCGTAATTCTCTCCCCTGAGTACCCGATCCGGGCTCCTGCCTTTCACGTAGTAAACGCCCTTTCCGGTCTCCCGGCCTTCCACCGGCAGGCCGGATATCGTTTTGCAGGTGTAGGCGATCTTCCCGTCCCTGTGGACATAGACCATCTGCTCGTCAATGGATGCCTCCGTATAGTTATCGGGATCCCAGTCCTGATAATTCTTATAATCCTTTGCGAAGGCTTCCGTCTTGTACTGGGGCTCCAGGTGAATGGTCACCGCTTCCTTATTGGCTTCAGAGGGGATCGCTATATAGCGTTCTACCGCCTCTTCATTCATTTCTTTTACAATCGCTGTCTCTGCCTGGTCCAGAATCTTATCGAAATCCATCTTCCAGCCGTAATCCCCTTTCTTAACGGTCACTTTTTTTCCAGTGTGGGTCGTAAAGACACGGGGTTTGCCGGCTGTCTGATATTTGTCGCAGAATTTGTGGAGGATTTTCTCCAGCTTGTAGATTCGGATCAACATTTTTCCTTCCGAATAATAGACCAGTGGAATGATCTTTTCAGGAGTGAGAGTATAGGTTTCTCCCTCCCAGATATCCCAGGTGATAAAACGGTTAATGACACTTTTGTAAGCTTTAAGGCCGTCTTTGATTTCCTTACTGTCGCTGGTGACCTTGGGCTTCTGATAAACGTCAGGATAGAGGGAGGCATCTTCCAGATTGACTTCTGTCTCTCCTTTTTCAATGGCCTCTGTAACAATGCGGGTAAATTCTTCCGGGACCAGAGCGTTGCCGTAGATTTCTTTTTTGACGACAGGCATCTTCTGCTTCTCTGAATATACGATATCCGCCGGCTCCGGCTGAGTGATGGGATAGTCCTTGCTGCCTTTGATCAGGGGACACTGTCTCAGAGTACCGTTTAGCAACTCCTTGTCGTACCCGTCTTTGCTCCTGACGGTATAATTGTAACGTGACCAGGGAAAGACGATCAGCTTATGCTGTTTTTTTAGCGTCTCCTGAATCTGTTCCTGATCCGGACGAATCTGATAGTCTATATCATCTGCCAGGATGGTCATCGTTCCATTCTCTCTGGCCCGGATGGTAAGAGAGTAATCATGCCCGTCAGGAAGTGCAGTCATGGTTTGATCCACGGTCTTTCCGGAGACATCGATACCATTTACCGTCGTGTGATTCAGCCAGGTATTTCTGTGCAGGATCTTGGAATAGAATCCCGAGAAAAGAATAAGAACCGCAAGGACCCCCAGAACTGCCCTGATCCGTAAAGGGATGCGGGACAGGAATTTCTTTAGCCGGTCTATGAGCGGGGGAAGAACTTCTCCTGCCTTAACCAGGAGGAAAGCCAGAAGTTCTTTTGCCCTGACCAGGAGAAATAGAAGAAGTGCCTTCAATTTGATCAGGAGGATCTTTAATATTTCTCCCGCCCGAATCAGAAAATTATTCAGAGCATCCTTTGATATATCAGACCGGCCCTGCCTTGCGTGCCGGTTTTTCCTCCGGGGGTTATTCCGGACATTTCTCTGTTCACTCATAGTTATTTCCTTCCTGCACCCTGCTGTGTTTATAAAGAATATAATCCATATCTCCATAATAACAATTTCTGTCAGGGATTGCAATTTCTAATATAGAATGAGATTGATGATATGGTTTGTCCTTGGTATAATCGGACTTAAAAGCGGATACAGGCTGGCGAAAATGCAGGAAAAGGAAGGATCCTATGAGGGAATATCTTTGGGATAAAAAATTGAATATAAGGACAGGAGGCAGGGATGATACCCATGCCGACCAGTACCGTTTTCCCTATGAGCCGACACCCTACAGGGTCCTGGACCGGCTGGCAGGCAGCGGCTATATTGATCAGCAGAGTGTTGTCCTGGACTATGGCTGCGGAAAGGGGCGGGTCGATTTTTTTCTGGCCCATCAGTGCGGATGTTTATGCTATGGGGTGGAATATGATGACCGGATCTATGAGATGGCCCGGAGAAATATGGAAAAGGCACTTTCCTCTTCCAAAGTGGACATCGTCCACGCTAATGCTGAGCAATATGAAGTGCCTTCATCCGTGAATCGTATCTTTTTCTTTAATCCCTTTTCCGTGGAGATCCTGAGGAGTGTTATGGAGCGGATCAGGGATTCCTGGTACGGGAATCCGAGAGAGATTCTGTTGTTTTTCTATTACCCTTCGGATGAGTATGTGTCCTGGCTGATGACTGTGGAGGAACTGACCTTCCTGGATGACATAGATTGCCGGGATCTCTTCCTGGGTAATATAAGGTTCGAGAGGATCATGGTGTTTGAAATGGGATGACAAGTCCAAGACTCATTTTTCTATCACCATGTCTGTCAGGGAATTATCTATGATTCCTTTCAGGGCGGCAGTGGACATGGACAGGTCCAGCCATGAGGGAATCGTTTCCGTGGCCAGGATGACCGGCATCCGGTCATGGATTCTTCTCAGTTCTTCCGACGGCTCACGGGTAAGGATCGTAAAGACGGGATAGAGCAGTCCCTGAGGGGATGTTTCCATCCGATACAGTCCGGCCAGCCAGGTGCTGGTCATCCCTCTGGGCTGGATGATATATCTGGTGCCGGCTTTCACACGGTTTCCGATCCGGATGTGATCCCACTCATAATAGTGGGCTGCCGGGATAATACACCGCCTGCGCCGGAAAGATTCCCGGAATGCCGGTTTGGAATCCGCCGTCTCCGATCTGGCATTCACCACCGGCCGGTTCAGCCCGGAGAAGGTGAATCCCCAGACCATGGGAAAAGATTTTCTCCTGCCATTTTTATCCGGGGCCATGACGGGAACCATGTCCGCAGGACGGACCTCTCCCTCTGTTTTCATTTTTTTAGCCAGACCGTCTCTCATGCGGACAGCCAGAGGAGAGTGCCTGGCCTCTTCAATAATCGGCCGTAATTCCGGCGACAATTCCATTAAATATCTGGTACACATAAACATTTCTCCCGGATCTATTCCCAAAAGGAGGAAAGATCCGCCTTTTCTTTTGTTTTTATGGAGTAATCCCGCTCAAACAGCTCATCACTGACCTGCCGGTGGAGGACATCTTCCGGAACCCTTTCTGCCAGTTTCTCCGCGATAAAGGCCTTGCTCTTATTGGTGTACTTTGGCAGGCCGTTCATGGCCTGAATCCTGGCCATCTCCGACTTCCACAGGAAGCTGAGCTTGGAAGCCAGCTTTCTTTTGGGATTCATCTCTGCCTCCCGCAGCCGGTAGAAATCAATGGCTCCGTGGATCAGCTCCACAGTGATGATCCCCCAGTAGTCCGGTACATGCTTTGCCACATGTCCCCCATGAGTAGATCCGGCCACAATATAATTCATGTCATAATAGCGGTCATAATTCCTGACCTGCCTCTTCAGCCGGGTATAGCTGTCTGCATCGCTCTTGATCTCGATTCCGCAGATCCGGTCCGGGAGGATCATGACGACATCCGCCCTGGCCTTTCCGGTCACCTTTTCCTCGAAAAAACGCACCTTTCCATGGTATTCTTCCAGATATTCAAAGAGTGGTTCCCGGATGTCTGCATCCTTTAAAATGTTATCCATAATGTTTCCAGTTGAATCAAAATAATCATTGTTGACAGGTAGTATGACCAGAATAACACAGAAACAGGCTTATGTAAACACATGTTCCCTGCTTTGCAGACGTGGAGGAAGATGGAATGGATCCGATATCGATGATTTACTTGAGAAGAAAAAAAGGGTAAAATGATGGCAGAGACAGAATGGAACAGAGAAGAATTCTTTACATACCCTAAAGGAGGCAGAACAGATTATGAGAAACCGGAGAAGCATGTGTTTGATTACAGCATTTATTATTTTTTCTGTAATCCTGACTGCTTGTGGCAGGAAACCCGCAACACCGACGGAAGTAACACAGCAGTTCCTGGAAGCGGTCAAAGCGAAAGATTCCGAGACCATTAAAAAAGTATATGCAAAAGAAGAATTTGACTTGACCGGCGACAGCATGATACAAGGGGATGATACCGACAAAGATTCGGAAGAAGGGACCAGCGAAGAGGCAGCCGAGGACTCTTTAAGCAAAGAGAATAAGCAGCTGATGGAGGAAAAACTGCTGGATTTTGATTATGTGGTAGAAAATGAGAAGATCGAGGGCGATAAAGCTACGGTAGATGTCACGATTACAACCTACAAGTTTGCAGATGCCTATACCGGTTTTTTCACAGAATACATGAAAGAGGCTTTTAGCATGGCATTTTCCGGGGCATCCGAAAAAGAAATCGATGAGAAAATGAACGCCGTATTTAAGGATGAGATAGAGAAACTTACCAAAAAAGAATCCAGGAAAAAGGGAACGTTATCATTGAGTAAAAAAGAGGATCAGTGGGTCATTGATGAGATCCCGGAAGATTCTGATTTTATGGATGCTATCACAGGTGGCATGGTAAGCTTTGTCAAAGACTTTAATGACGCCTTTAAGGGCGATGACTAGACGTAAAAAAGGAGAGCAGTAAAATGGAACGCAGCAGAATGGAAGCTTTCAGTGATGGAGTGCTGGCTATCATTATTACAATCATGGTTTTGAATCTGAAGATGCCCGCAGGCAGCGGATTTCCCGATCTTCTGCCTGTCCTTCCCCAATTAGGAAGTTATGCCATGAGTTTTGCCTATATCGGGGCATACTGGAGCAATCATCACCACACAGTTCATGCAGTCACCAATGTGAACGGGAATTCCTGTGGGCGAATCTGCTCTTTTTATTCTGTATCTCCCTGCTGCCCTTTGTCACCGACTGGTTCGGGATGAATCTTTTTGCTCCGGTGCCAACTCTGGTCTACGGGCTGGTCCTCTTTATCACCGCAATGTCATTTTTTCTTCTTCGGATTGCGATCATCTCCCAGGATCACTGCAGCCATGCATTGAGAAAAGCCATGAATGAAGACTGGAGAGGAGCAGTCACGGGCATTGTTTATATCGTGGCCCTGGCATTGGCCATGGTGCTGCCAAAGCTGTCGGTTGCTTTATA
>CACXGS010000351.1 GCA_902767195.1 uncultured Lachnospiraceae bacterium
CGGATACTTCCGGAGTCAGCCACACTCAGGAATGCTTCATCCTCCTCCGAGGTGAATTCCATCCTGGCTACTGATATCTCGAAAGCTTCTTTCATAATAACCCGGTCATCTTCCAGTCTCTTCTGGTACATCCTGCTCTGGATCCTCCCCCGGACCCTCACTCTGGAGCCCACGGGAATCCGGGCAGCATACCGGGCATTCCGTCCCCAGCAGATACAGGGGATATAATCCGACTTGCTGTAAGCCCGATTCACGGCAAGAAGAAGATCACAGATCTCTCTTCCCCTTGGTGTTCTTCGATAGACCGAAGGTTTACAGAGATAGCCGTCCAGATAAATATCATTCATCTGTGGAAATTCCCCCTCTTCTCCATCCTCGCAAAAGGCAAATTCTCTGACGAAAAGATAGAGAATCAAATGGCTCTTATTATCATAATGATGATTAAAGGACCGGAACTGGCCGCTTACCCGTATCTGTTTCCCGATATAGGACCGGGTGATATCGATCAGTCTCTCTGAAAGAAGAAGGGGGATGATATCCGATGAGGCACTCAGTCTGGATGTCCTGATCCTTAGCTGGTAAAATCTCTCTCCATATATCTCATGGCTGTATTCGAAATCAGATTCTACAATACCGGATACTTCCGCATAATTATTTTTAATATGGTCGTATAACAATGTGCTTTCCTCCTTATTAAAGCAGGAATCTCAGTCACTATGCCGGTCTTTACCCTTTCCTGCCAAAAAAGGAGAAAACAAGCTTTAGTATAATAATTCCGCCGACAAAAGTCAACCGGCAAAACTCTCTTTGGACCGGATTGCCATAGATTTCCCGACAAATAACTTGTACCTTTGATTCCTTTGTGTTATGATGTCTTTGTTTTTTGTGAAAATAAATACATATCAGAAAGCAGGTTGTTTATGAATATATCAAGAGAAGACATCCGCAATGTGGCCATCATCGCCCACGTTGACCACGGGAAAACAACCCTTGTGGATGAATTGTTAAAACAGAGCGGAACATTCCGCAAGAATCAGGATGTGGGCGAGAGAGTCATGGATTCCAATGACATTGAAAGAGAGAGAGGCATCACAATCCTGTCCAAGAACACAGCCGTAAATTACGACGGCATCAAAATCAATATCGTTGACACCCCCGGTCATGCTGACTTCGGCGGTGAAGTAGAACGCGTCCTTAAAATGGTGGACGGTGTTATTCTGGTGGTGGATGCCTTTGAAGGGCCCATGCCCCAGACCAAGTTCGTCACACGCAAGGCTCTGGAAATGAATCTTCCTTTTATCGTCTGTGTCAACAAAATCGACCGGCCTGAATCCCGGCCAGAAGAAGTCATGGACGAGGTCCTGGAACTTTTCCTGGAACTGGATGCCGGTGATGAACAGCTGGACAGTCCCTTTGTGTACGCTTCGGCCAAATCCGGAATTGCCATGCTTGAGTTGAGCGAAAAAGGCACGGATATGACACCTCTTTTTGAAACCATCATCAATTATGTCCCGGCTCCCACCGGTGACCCGGACGCAGACACCCAGGTGCTCATCAGTACCATTGACTACAATGAATACGTAGGCCGGATCGGTGTAGGTAAAGTGGAGAACGGATCCATCAAAGTCAATCAGGAAGTTCTCCTGGTTAACCACCACGATAAGGAATTCCAGAAGAAGGTGAAGATCAGCAATCTTTATGAATTCCAGGGTCTCAACAAGATTCCGGTGGAAGAGGCTTCTGTGGGTTCGATTGTTGCCATCTCCGGAATCAGCGACATCCGGATCGGCGATACCATCTGTTCTCCGGATCATCCGGATCCCATCCCCTTCCAGAAGATCTCGGATCCGACCATCGCCATGCAATTCATTGTGAATGACAGCCCTCTGGCGGGACTGGAAGGTAAATATGTTACATCCCGCCATCTCCGGGACCGTCTTTTCCGGGAGCTGAACACTGATGTCAGTCTCCGGGTTGAAGAGATGGAGTCCACAGACTCCTTCAAGGTATCCGGCAGGGGAGAGCTTCACCTGTCTGTCCTGATTGAAAACATGCGGCGGGAAGGTTATGAATTCGCCGTCAGCAAGGCGGAAGTATTATACAAAACCGATGAGAAGGGAAGAAAGACAGAGCCCATGGAGATTGCCGTTATCGATGTTCCCGACGAGTTCACGGGAACGGTCATCGAAAAGCTTGGCCAGAGGAAAGGGGAGCTCAGAAACATGACCATGTCCGGCACAGGCTACACCCGGCTTGAGTTCTCCATCCCTTCCAGAGGATTAATCGGATACCGGGGAGAATTCCTGACGGACACCAAAGGCAATGGCATCATCAATACTCTCTTTGACGGGTATGGTCCCTACAAAGGGGATATCCAGTACCGGAAACAGGGATCTCTCATCGCCTTTGAATCCGGTGAAACGATTACTTACGGCCTCTATAATGCCCAGGAAAGAGGTGTTCTCTTCGTCGGACCCGGCGAGAAAGTATACTCCGGTATGATCGTGGGCCAGAACGCCAAAACCGATGATATCGAGGTCAATGTCTGCAAAACAAAGAAACTGACCAATACCCGTGCATCCGGATCGGATGAAGCTCTGAAGCTTACCCCGCCCAAGGTCATGAGCCTGGAGCAGGCTCTTGAGTTCATCGACACAGATGAACTGGTAGAAATCACACCACAGCACATCCGTCTCCGGAAGAAAATCCTGGATCCTACAGCAAGATACCGGGCCAACCGGAAATAATCCATCATATCTGAAAAAACCATAGAATATCAAAACAGGGGCAGTCACCAAAAGGACAGCCCCTGTTTTATGTCTAGAATACAATGATCTCTTTATCGACCTCACCGAAATAAACTTCCTCTCCTTCCTCGATGAAGGAACGTCCGCCGGTGGAATTCGCCAGCTTCTTCCGGAAAGAACCAATCTCATCAAGAGGAACCAGGACCTTTAACAAGACCTTATCGGTGTAAAGGGTATCTTCTGTCAGATAGTGATTCTGTGCCAGAACGTACTGGATCTTCCCCAGGTCGGTATAATCTGCAGTTATGGTAATCCGCAATCCGGGAATCTTCTCAATGATCTTAGAGCCGTCGAGTCCGGCTCTGGCAGCAGCCGTATAGGCTCTTACCAGTCCTCCGGTCCCAAGCAGGGTCCCGCCGAAATACCTGGTCACCACAATAACGATATTATGGACTCCGCTGCCCCGGATCACCTCCAGGATCGGCTTGCCGGCAGTACCGCTGGGCTCGCCGTCATCACTGCTTCTGGTGATGACCTGGTCTGTCCCTACGGAAAAAGCAGAACAGTTATGTCTGGCATCCCAGAATCTCTTCTTAACCGCCTCAATATACTCCTGGGCTTCCTCCACCGTCTCTACAGACTGTACATGGGCTATAAATCTGGACTTCTTCTCAACAATCTCGCCGCATCCGCCTTCAAATACAGCTTTGTGCTTTATCATGCCATACTCCTCCCATCCGGGATGTTTCTCTTCGGTAATCAGGTTATGGCCTTCCATCGGGGATGAAAGGCCGACATCCAGTCATCATATATCTCATCCAGTGAAACCGGAAATACAACGCCTTCCGCAATCATATTCAAAAAGCTCTTCGCCTCTTCGATATCTTCTGACAGCCCTTTGATCTTACTCAGATCCGCTCTTCTAATACTCAATATGCTATCGTTCTCACGAAGACCTCTGATTACATACTCTTCCACCTGGATCCCGTAATAGCAGTCCGGATCACAGCCTGTCTCCCCCCGATGAGGAATCAGTCTGTAACACAGTATGTAATCCCGATCCTCCCCCTCGATCATCATTCGCCTGTCACAAATCAAAATGTCGTCCTCCATCTGCTTGAAACCTTTGATGTAATATCAGGGTCAAAAGCTTTTGACCTTTGCTTTATGATATGTATGTATTCATCATAGAACTATTATAGCGATTCATCAGATGGAAATAAATGGTATTTTTTAATAGCCGTAAGTATTTTCAGACCAAGAAGAAAGTGTAAAATATTTACATATTATAGTAATTAATGTCAATATTTTACACTTTTGGATATTTTATAACTGTTTCAGCACACCAGCCATCTTTGCAGCTGCTGTTTTAAAACGATTGAATTCCTCTGAAGCCCATCTTTCCTCCAGTCTCTTCTCCACACCATTGACTCCGATGATGGAAGGGACAGACAGAGACACATTCTCAATTCCATACTCTCCCTGGAACACAGTGGATACCGGTGCGATCGTCAGTCTCTGGTTTAAGACCGCCTGGGCCAGATAGCAGACACAGGTGGCAATCCCGTAATGGGTCTTGCCCTTATCAGAAATGATCTCGGCTCCCATGGTCCGGACCTTATTGGAAAGCATTTCCCTCTCCCGGTCAGTCCAGGACAGGCCTACATTCTCACAATATTCCTCGATGGGAACACCGGCGATCGAAGTACGGCTCCAAATAGGAATCTGGGCGTCACCGTGTTCGCCCACGATGGTGGTCTTTACCACCTCTGTGTTGAGCCTTGTGTAATCCGCGATCAGACGGGTCAGACGGGAAGTATCCAGAACACATCCCGTTCCCAGGACCATGCCGTTGGGGAGGTCCATCCAGCGGGAACACTGCCACACCAGAACATCCACAGGGTTACTGACCATCATAATAACGCCACGTGTGTAGTACTGTTTCAACTGATCCACCACATTTTTAAGAATCTCTGAGTTGCCGGCGATCAGATCCAGTCTTGTCTCGCCCGGCCGCCGGTTTCTTCCGGCTGTGATGATAATCAGGTCACAGTCTTTGCAGTCTTTATAGCTGCCCGCTCTCACAGAGGAAATACCCATATCCGGAATTCCGTGCTGGATATCCAGGGCTTCGCCTTCGGATTTCTTCTCGTCAATATCGATCAGGACGATCTCCCTGGCCAGTCGCCGTATAGTCAGCGCATAGGCGATGGAAGATCCCACGAATCCCGCACCGATAATTGCTACTTTTCTTTTTAATATCTCAAAATCTATCATAATTCTTCCTTTTTCATCTGATTGATAAAATCATGCAGGATCCTTGCCGTCAGACCCCAGATCACTTCCGGCGCGTTCCGGTAAAAATAGACCGGATTCTTTTTCTTCCGCCAGGGATAATCCCTTCCACCCGGGATCAGTTCATAGGGAAAATCTTCCCCCGGAACCGTGGATAAAAGGGTTTCATACACCTCGGGTTCCGTCTCTGACAGTTCTCTGAGAGACACGGTAAACACGGAATCCACTTCATCCTCCGACCAGGTGTCATGGTAATCCTCCAGGATGGCGGCAAATGGCCAGATGCTTGCTCCGGAAGGTCCCATCACCGGCTCCAGGGCAGTCATGAGACGGATCTGGTCTCTCTCCACCAAAAGCTCCTCTGCCGTCTCCCGTAAGGCAGCTTCAACAGGGGATTCTCTCTCCTCGATGCCTCCACCCGGAAAACAGACCTCTCCCGGCTGGACGACCAGGTCAAGAGCCCTTTTCTCAAAAAGAATCCTGTAGTCATCCCCGTCAGGAATCAGAGGAATCAGCACTGCAGCCTCTCCTCTCTTCCCGACAGCATATTTCTTCTCCGGCAGAATACCTGAATCCGCAGCATCACGGGGCAAAAGGACCCGGCGGCCGCGATTCTTGAACTCCATGATCATGTCGGCTGTCAGACTGAGATCTCTGTTCTCATGACCGATCTCTTCTCTGGGAATCCACTCTGCCACAGCCAGTTCCTCTCCATCTAAGGTCACCTGGTTTTCCCCATCCAGCTCACAGTAGAATCCCATGAGCAGATTATTGGCAAAACCCCAGGGCTGACTTCCGTAATAGCGAAGATTCTTCACATGCAACCCCACCTCTTCCATCACCTCACGGCGGACCGTCTCCTCCACTGTCTCTCCGATCTCGCAGAAGCCGGCGATCAGGGCATAACCCCCATAAGGCCTGCCCTTATACCGGGTCAGAAGCAGGCGGCTGCCGGAGATTACTCCCACGATCACAGCGGGTGCAATCACCGGATAGATCCGATTCCCACAGGAGGGACAGACCAGTACTCTCTCCTTCTGTCCGGGTATGGTGGCTTTGCCACATCTTCCGCAGAATCGGTGATCCCGGTACCAGGTATAAAGATGCCAGGCCGTCATCCCGGCAAAACACAGAACTTTTGGCTGCAAACGCCGAAATGCCCTGGTTGATTCATAATGGTATCCGGGTATAGTCAGTTCTTCCACGCCCCCATACAAATAGTATCGAACTTCATCGATACGGAACAGAAAAATCAGGTCTTCCCCGGGACATATACCGGCTGTGGGACAGACGGCTTCTCCCTGGTCAGAGGAAGGCGCCTTCAGCAGGACCCTGTCCTGTGAAAAGGCAAAGACAATATCCCCGGCATCGGGCGCAATGGGACGGTATTCATTTGAAAATATGTGGGGCAGGATATCCTGTATCATTATTTAAACCATCCTATCCTTTTGGGAGGCCAGATTCTCACCAGCACTTTTCCCAGGAGATCCTCTCTTCTCACCGGTCCCAGCAGAGGGTCTCTGGAATCCCTGCTGTGATTCCGGTTGTCACCAAGCACAAAGTAGGTCCGGTCCGGGATCACATAGGGATCTCCGGCCATCCCCGCATCCTGCATGGTCTCAAAGGATTCCTCATTAATCTCCTGCAGAGGGGTACCATTAATCCAGACACGACCTTCCCGAATACAGATCTCCTCACCGGGCAGACCGATAACCCTTTTTATATAGTAGGGAGCCTTCCCACCTTCCTCCGGGGCAATCCCCGGAAATACAATGATATCGTATCGGGCCGGATCATGAAAACGATAACTGATCCTGTCTATGAAGAGCTGATCTCCATGATAGAGGGTCGGCTCCATGGAAGAGCCGTCCACCACACTTCTCATGGCCACAAATCTGGTAAAGAGAATAGCCATCAGAAGGGCACCCAGTAAGAGCAGAATATTTTTAAAAACTTTCATTTTTCTATTCTCTTCGTTTGTGATCAATGGACTCATTTGCCAGTATCACCCCGTAGACACAAAACAGCATAGCAATCAGGCTGACAACCAGGTTCGTCCCCTCTGTGACCGCTCTCTCGTGAAAACGGGCCAGACGGGCCTCTTCCATCTTTCTCTCTTTCTCTTCTTTCTCTTTCTTAATCCGTTCTTTTTCTTTCTCCGGATCCACTTTCTTTCCCTGAGCTTTCCGGTCTTCTGAAACATAATAACTCTTAGAACGAATCTTCAGATAAGAGTCTTCCTTAATCCGGACAACCATCTTTTTCCCCTTCACCTTGATGGGCTTAGGGATTGTCCCGTCTTCTTTTCTCTCCAGGCGCAGATATCTTGCAATACCCAGAGCTTCCGCCTCAGCTACCTTTTGTATCTTCTTATCGCTGCTGAAATGATTCTTATAATCCTGGCCATCGTCAATAAAACCGTGCTCTACCAGAATGGTAGGCAGCTTCTTGATGATACCGTTACGGATTACCGCATAATAATCAGCCGGCTTGCCGTTGCGGTAGGTCTTCCCCTCATCGGATAACCTCCGGATCAGTCCCTGATTAGGGATTCCGATATCATCCAGTGCATACAGGATACTCTGTGCCAGCGAGGTCTCCTCTTTGCTCATTACCGGCCGATGAGTACCCTTCGACACGATTGCAGTGCAGCCTCTGGAATACTTGCAGTTGGGATCATAGGAATCCAGGTGCAGACTGATCATCAAATCGGCATTCTTCTCCAAAGCAATCGTGGTCCTCTTCTTTAATTTAATGAACTTGTCCGTTTCACGGGTCATTTCAACGGAAACATTATTATATTTAAGCAGCTCTTTCTTCAGGCTCTTAGCCAGCTTAAGGACAAGCTTCTTCTCATTGGTTCCGAAGCCTGCTGCACCGGAATCGATTCCGCCGTGCCCCGGATCCAGCACAATATGATATGTAAGATTATCTTCCTTGTCTTCTTTCTTTTTCTTCTTTTCTTTGGCCAGGGCCTCCCCGGCCGGAAGCACTGTTACAGACAACACAATCAGGGCCAGCATCAGAAATACTGCCCTTCGGGTATTACGCATTATTACTGTCATAATCTCATCCTGTTCTATATATTATCATTCATCCGACAAGACAAAAACACGCCGGAATATCTATTGAAAGCAAAAGTCAAATGCCATTATATAATAAGTTTATAATTATTTCAACCAAAAAGAAAAGCAGACAACACATGCGTACTGTCTGCTGATATCTTCATATAAAGGAATCCGCGATATCGCAGCGGTTCCTATACTATCATCCGCTATTACTAGCGGCCGTAATGCTTCCTCCACTGCCACATGGAAAAAGTATAAGTACAGCTTCGGGATACTTCCTCATCTTTCTCGAAATCATAGGCCAGAGTGTCCACTGATTCCGGAGGCGTTCCCCACTCTACCCAGTCCACAAGGTTCCTCATGCCGGAGGCATTGGTCACATTCGGCCCGGTCCAGTCATACAGGGCATGGCCGGCATGCTGCGGGAAATAAACCCTCAGGGATTCATTCAGTGTCTTCTCAGAGGGATAAAGCTTTAATACTTCCCTGTAATAATCACAGGTCATCTGTACGGGAACAATAGGATCTCCTGTTCCGTGAGTAATCATCAGCTTGCCGCCCCTGCCCGTAAAGGCCCGGATATCCGGCAGATCAAAGCGATATCTCTCAAACTCCTTCTTATGAGCATGATAAAGGGCATCAAACTCTTCATAAGTCAGCTTGCCGGGATCAAAATACGGATCTCCGGCAATCCACCGCAGACATTGTCCGGCAATAATCATCAGATGGAGACTTCCATCCTCCTCCGTCCGAAGACAGCCGAAATTCCTTTCGCCGATAGGCCACTGGGCAATCTCCGGTCCGAATCCGTAAGTGATTCTGGTGCCGTCTGCCAGAACCGGCCCGCACCAGATGCGCAGCATAACACGAATATCTTCCGGGGTAATGGGACCGGCAGGGGTCTCCAGGCCGGGAAGACTGCGCACAAACTGTATCCAGCCTGCCGATTTCAGGTCAAAGGGGCCGCCGGAAATGCAGCGGTTCATATTGCGGGTAAGCTCATAGACCGCCTGGAACTTCTCAACAGGTACCCGGTGCTTCTCATTATTCATGACGACCGGTGCCCAAATCAGGGAGAACATCAGGTCATAAATGTCATATCCCGGACCGTCGGCCCAAAG
>CACXGS010000352.1 GCA_902767195.1 uncultured Lachnospiraceae bacterium
CTGCAAAGTACTTCACAGTGGTCCTTGCTGCCAGAACTTAGGCGGCCGATCAAGGGCTGCAACCCAGCCGTTCTGCTATCGCCCGGTGGCCATTCTCAAACCGTAACTGCGTCCGCCGGGCACTGGAGAATGCGTATAACCCTGAATTTATACTACCAGGCTAATGACAAACGCTTTTTTGTATGGTAGAATGTAGACAGATTGCCAGAGGAAGGAGGTCCGACCGATGATGCCAGCCATCGCTATGCTCAACCGCATCGATTATCCGGTACATCATACGCATTTGATGACAAGATGCGTTTATTTTCGTGTACGGAATGATGGCGTCATCAGGGCCGAAAAAGCTCTGAAATAGGAAGGACTTTCCCTGTGTATCCGCCCATTCCGTTGTGAATGGGCGTTTTCTTTTTGCTGCCGTAGCTCAAATGGATAGAGCGCCGGTCCTCTAAACCGGTTGCTGCCTGTTCGAATCAGGCCGGCAGCACCATTTACCTCATGATGGTGATCTTGTTTGCGCACAAGGTTCGGATGACGAAAGTTGTCCTTTCGAACCGGATCACTCAAACGGATGCATTAGCCGCACCCCTGACGCTGAGAAGGAGGAGTATTCCCCATGCTTGTTCCTGTTGTTGATATGAAGCTTACCGGACAGAACATCTTCACCCTTCGGGAACAGCGCGGTATCTCTGTCCGGGATCTGCAAAAGCTTCTCGGTTTTGCAACTCCGCAGTCCATCTATAAATGGCAGCGCGGTGAAACCCTTCCCACCATCGAAAACCTGGTTGCGCTGGCATGCATCCTCTCAGTGCCTATTGATGAAATCGTAGCTTCTGAATGTCGGGTTACGGGAAGGTGATCATATGGAAAAAAGATGCATTCTGTTCACCGGCCTGCAGGCCAGTGGAAAAACAACTTTTTATCGGCAACAGTTCCGGGAGCTCGTCCACATTAACCTGGACACATTGCATACCAGGAATAAGGAACGTAAGCTGATAGATGAATGCTTTACTGCCGGGGTCTCCTTTGTCGTGGATAATACAAACCCGACCCGGAAAACCCGTGCAGGGTACATAGAATCCGCCAGGCAGCATGGCTACCGGGTGATCGGGTACTATTTCCAATCTTCTATCGCTGCATGTAAAGAACGGAACAGCCGACGGACAGGGAAATCACTGCTTCCTGTTTCCGCCCTGGCAGCTACACACCGTATTCTGGAATTACCGGAATGGGCAGAGGGATATGATGAGCTGTATTATGTCCGGATCAGTGAGGACAGGTTCATCGTTGTGCCATGGAAAAACGAGGAGGAAAAAATCGATGAAGTTTGATGATTTTGATCAAGAGATGAGGATTTATGAAGAATCCCTCGACCAGTACATCCTGCCGGAACTGTATATTGCTGTGCGGCTGGACGGACGGTCTTTCACACGGTTGACAAAGGAAGTCTGCCGGTTCGAAGCGCCGTTCGATATACGATTCCGTGATCTGATGGTCAATACAGTAAAGGCACTGATGAACGTAGGATTCAGGATAATCTATGGTTACACAGAAAGTGATGAGATTTCGCTTTTGTTCCACCCGGAAGACAACACCTTCGGACGGAAAGTGCGGAAGATCAACACCACCCTGGCCGGGGAGGCAAGTGCTGTGTTCTCGCTTGCCCTTGGTCAGATCGCAACCTTTGACTGCCGGGTAATTCCGCTGCCGAATCCGGACCGCGTAGCGGACTACTTTCTCTGGCGTCAGGAGGATTCGCACAGGAATTCTCTGAATGCGCACTGCTATTGGGCGTTGCGCAGGGAAGGTGCCAATGCCAGGAAAGCAACCTCCATGCTGGAAGGAATGAGTGTGCCGGATAAGAACGAGTTGCTTTTTTCCAAAGGGATCAATTACAACGATCTCCCAAGCTGGCAGAAGCGAGGCGTCGGCGTGGTTTTCGCGGATATCAATAAGGAAGGGTTCAATCCTGTAAAACAGGAAAAGGTCCTGACTGTCCGACGGGAACAGACAGTGATTTATGATCTTCCCCTGGGTGAAAACTACCGGCAGTTTATTCTGAAAATCCTTGCAAATGCAGCAGCTTGAACAAAGAAAGCAAAACTGTATTGATGATTATACTACAGGTTTCTTTACATCACCGATTCTATGTGGTAATATGACACCGTCATCCACCACAGGGCAACGCCCGA
>CACXGS010000353.1 GCA_902767195.1 uncultured Lachnospiraceae bacterium
GGAGATCAGGGTCTGATCAACTTCGCTGGTGTTGTACGTAACTACTTCGATAAGAAGGGTATGCATGTACAGTTCAACGTAATCGACAGAGAGACACTGTTAGATGCTCAGGCACATCCTGAAAACTACAAAGACCTGGTTGTTCGTGTTGCCGGATATTCCGCACACTGGACCGTACTTGCCAAGGAAGTACAGGATGACATCATCGCTCGTACAGAGCAGACATTCTAATTGAGTTGTTTTAATATAAGTAGAGACATCGTTTCTAGGTATTAGAATAATTCCCGGAGGGAGTACCCAATGCATGTGAATTTTAAATGGGAACCTGAAAAGAAAGAAGAAGGAAGAAAGGGTCTCGTCTTTAATATTCAGAGATTCTCTGTGAATGACGGTCCCGGAATCCGTTCCATCATTTTCCTGAATGGTTGTCCTCTGCGCTGCAAATGGTGCTGCAATCCTGAATCCCAGGAACTTCGGTCCATCGTTATGTTCAAAGCGCAGAACTGCGTAGGATGCGGCAACTGTGAAGTTGTCTGTCCCACGGGTGCGGCTGATTTAAGCTTGCCGGGAAAGATTGATCATACCAAATGTATTGCCTGTGGCAAATGTGTCGATGTGTGTTATCACAGAGCTCTCGAGTTGTCCGGTAGATGGATGACGGTAGAAGAGCTCATCAAAGAAGTGTATAAAGATACAATCTCCTACAGACGATCCGGAGGAGGCATTACCATCTCCGGAGGAGAGGCTCTCGTTCAGCATGAGTTCCTTGAGGAGCTGCTTAAAGCCTGCAAGGGGCTCGGCTGGACCACAGCCATTGAGACGACCGGATATGCCAGCAAAGAAGTTCTCGACAAGATTGTTCCTTTGATCGATTACTTCATGATGGATATCAAGCATATTCATCCTCTTGTTCATAAAGAGTGGACAGGCGTCTCAAATGAAAGAATCCTGACCAATGCCTATCATATCGCAGAGCTGACCAAGCAGCTTGGAACACAATATATTATACGTGTTCCGGTCATCCCCGGATTTAATTCCGATCCTGAGGTGATCAGAGCGATTGCCAAGTTTGCAACCAGTCTTCCTGGTGTGAAGGATCTGCATTTGCTGCCCTACCATGATCTGGGAAGCAACAAATACGGAATGATGGGCAAGGATTACGAACTGTTTGGAGTAAAGACACCAGATAAGGATTATATGGAGTATCTGAAGGAAATCGTGGAAGACGAGGGCCTGAACTGTAAGATCGGAGGATGATGGTATGAGTATGAAATATACACTCTTAACATCGGAATCCGTAACAGAAGGTCATCCTGATAAAATGTGTGACATGATTTCTGATGCAATCCTTGATGCATATCTCGCGGTGGATCCCAATTCTCACGTTGCAGTGGAGACCATGGCTTCGGAAGACATTGTTTTTATTGCAGGAGAGGTGGCATCCAAAGGGTCAGTGGACGTAAAGTCTCTGGCCAGAGAGGTGATCTGTGAGATTGGCTACGATAGTAAGAAAAAGGGAATGGACGGGAACACCTGTCTGATCCTTACGAATATCGGTGTTCAGTCTCCGGATATCGCACAGGGAGTTGTGCAGGATACCGGTATAATCGGTGCAGGTGATCAGGGTATGATGTACGGATATGCCTGCGATGACACGGAAGAGCTTATGCCTCTTTCCATATCACTGGCGCACAAATTATCCGCACAGCTGACGAAAGTCAGAAAGGAAGGTACGATTCCTTATCTTTATCCCGACGGCAAATCTCAGATTACAGTTGCATATGACGATCAGGGAAATGTAGTCGGAGTTACAGCCATTGTTATTTCCGCTCAGCATGATGCTGAAGTATCGATGGATCAGCTTCGGAAGGACATTGAAAAATATGTCATTCGCGCTGTAGTGCCGCAGGATATTATTATGCCGGATGTTAAGATCCACATTAATCCCACCGGTCGTTTCGTGGTTGGCGGACCGGAAGGGGACGTAGGACTTACAGGCAGAAAAATTATTGTAGATACGTACGGTGGAATAGCCCGTCATGGTGGTGGAGCATTCTCCGGAAAGGATCCTACAAAAGTAGACCGTTCCGCAGCATATGTCGCCAGATATGCAGCAAAGAATATCGTTGCTGCCGGCCTTTGCAGAAAATGTGAAGTCAATCTGGCCTATGCGATAGGTGTTCCCGATCCGGTATCTGTTAAAATCGATACTTTTGGTACCGAAGAAGTTCCCAGAAGTATCATAGAAAAGGCTGTAGAGGAAGTCTTTGACTTCAGCGTTGCCGGGATCATAAATAACCTGTCTCTCACCAGTGTTACTTATAAGCCGGTTGCAGCTTACGGACACTTTGGAAGAACGGATCTCGACCTCCCCTGGGAGAGATGCGACAAGGTATCTGCCCTTCAGGAGAAAGCCGTCCGTTATCTGGCAGATGAGATCTGCCGGGAGTGTCAGTGAAACTTCTTCATCATTACGTAGATTCTGTTAGATATATATCATATTTAACTAATAAAAAAATTTTACAGTTATCCGTTCAAAAATCAGATGCGAATCTGAAGAAACAAGGTCCATTCAAGCGTAATCATTCGTAAAAATCGATCTCAACACTCTCACTTAGATATTTACGAATAATCAATATATATTATTATTCGCTTGATCCACTTGAAAAGGGGGAAGGAATGAAAGTTCCTTTCCCCTTTTTTCAGTCTTTTATTTTCCCTTTACCTGCCATATGATTTTCAAAACTCTTTCATGGCATAATGTAATAATACAAGGAAATGGTTCGGATAATACAAAAGGAAATAATTGTCCGTTTTTGACTATTTTAGAACAAATTTTCATTATGGATTTTATATATATTGTGTTTTTTTATGCACAGGATGGAGTAAATTGCACAAAAATTTAGAATATGCATTGCACGGAAAAGGTGATACAATACTTATAAAGGTATATAAATTGTCCTTTTTCGTAGTTTTTAAACAAAAAGCTCCCAATGGAAAGGTTATGTCACCATGACGGACAACAGATTGAACAACAGCCGCAACAAAGAAATGTCACTGATTGGATTATTCAGTAAAGATTATCTTGCCGGAGTACAGAATAATCTGATCTCTGCAACCGGTATTTCATTTTTCATGATTGATTACAGAGGTACACCGGTTACAGATCACGATTTTTCCAATTTGTTCTGTACAAGCAGAGCAAATCAGGAGGAATATTACAATGCATGTCAGATGGCTTATGCCATGGCCGCGGCAAAGAGTGCCATTCAGAATATTCCATATGTCTTTTACGGACCGGATCATCTGGCCAATATTGCCATTCCTGTTATTGTGAAGAATCAGTATCTGGGAGCTTTGATTGGCGGTCCGGCAATATGTTCTGACGATGAGTCCGGGGATGCTTTTGAATCAGTGGCTGTGGCATCTTCGCTTCCGGAGTACGATGTCTCTGTTTTGCCAGTGTTCACGATGCAGAGACTGAAAGCACTGGCTGATTTGGTTTATCGGCTTTTCAGTGAGATTGGCGAGAAAGAGACATGCCTGCTGGACACTGCCAGAATGGAACATGACAGGGTTCATTACGATGCACTTCGTAAAAAGAATCTGGAGCTTACGAACAAGATCAAAGAGCTGGAGCTTCAGAATCTCAGGATCGAGATGCCCAATCAGCTGGTGCTGAACCTTTTTACGGCGGTATCCAATTTTGCCATACTGGAGAATGCGGAAAAAACGGAGAATCTTGTTTCTGAATTTTCTTCAGTCCTGCGATTCTATTTAGATGAGTATAAAGATAAAATGGAGATCAGCCAGGCTCTGGAACAGGTGCGCAGTTATCTGAATGTCCTGAAGATGCAGTTTGATGATAATTTTGACTTTCGTATCAACTGTCAGCCGGTTATGGAAACACAGATGATCCCGGCTCTCAGCTTGCTTCCATTTGTCACCTATATGATTGATTCTTTTGTATCCTCGAAAAACGGCAGAGGAAAGTTCTATATTGATGTAGAGAAGTATGGCCCCCACTGCAGGATTTCCATGCAGATGGATGGAGCACAGAGTGGAAAAAGCGGAGGGCTGGGTTCCGTTACGGACATTCAGTCGATCCAGAAACAGATCAGTCTGATCCGTAAAAGGTTCGAATATGAGTATCATGAGAATTGTATGATCGATGTTCATGCGGCAAGAACCATCCTTGAGATTCCCATTGAATCGAAAGGACATTAAGGAGGGTTATTGTGACAGATGTATTATTAATAGATCAGGACAGTCTATTTCAGAAAGCCTTTTCAAAGATGCTCGGCAGCAATGATAACTGCAGACTGGTGGGTATTGCCGAGAACAGTGTGGATGCACTGGAACTGATTACCGTCCACAGACCCCAGATCATTTTCTGCGATGTGATGCTTGGCGTGGAGAACGGTCTTTCCCTGTGCCGGACGATCAAGAATCGTTTCCCGGATATCATCCTGTACATTCTTTCGAATTATTGTAATTTCTCCCTCCTGAAAAATGCTATGAGTGCCGGAGTGGAAGAATATTTGAATAAGCCCATATCAAGGACCAGACTTTTCAGCCTGATTCGAAGCACCAGCAAGATTGCCGAAGTAGGAGAGGAGAATCCCTTCTACGATCAGCTTTATGCCTCTTTCGAGGAGAAGAATTATAAGAGATCCTACGAATTGGCAGACAGCATCACGGAGTGGATGTTCAAGGAGTGTGACAAACAGGAAAGAAAGAATCAGATGGTTCATATCCAGAACAGCCTGTTTCATTTCGTTCCGGGACTGGACCGGCTTCAGATGGAATACTTTGCCAAGAAGTATGAGATTAACTCCAGGATCCTTTCAAAGAAGTTCTTATGCTATCACTGGCTGGTGGAGATCATTACCGAGGTCTATTCCCAGGTATGTACCATGCGCTATACCCATATGAACAAGGTATTCCGCTATATTGAGAATAACAAACATAACGAGATCTCTCTTGCGGACCTGTCTGCCCAGGCAGGCATCAGCAGCGGTTATCTCAGTAGGATCTTCAAGAAGTATTACAAGATCAGCGTGGTGGACTATATTCATCTGAGGAAGCTGCTGAAGGCCAAGCATTATATGGTCATGAGCGAGATGAATATTTCCGATATCTCTTTCCTGATGGGATACAGTGAGGCAGGTTATTTCTGCAAGATTTTTAAGA
>CACXGS010000354.1 GCA_902767195.1 uncultured Lachnospiraceae bacterium
CTGGTGGAAGAGGCCAGGAAGGCAAAAGAACAGGAAGACAAGAATGCCGCTTCCCTTGTGACGGACAAGATTAATTCCATCGGAAAGGTAACTCTGGATAAAGAGGCCGTTATCGCTCAGGCCAGAAAGGCCTATGATGCCCTCAATGCCGACGCAAAGAAAATGGTTTCAAGTACGGTGTTGTCAAAGCTGACTTCAGCAGAAAGCCAGCTTGCCCAACTGAAGAGGGAAATGGCCTTAAAGAAGAAATATACCCCTTCAAAGGCAGTCCTTAAGAAAGTAAAAGCGGGCAGGAAAAAAGCCAAACTTGTCTGGAAGAAGACGACAGGAGCCACCGGCTACCAGATCTTCATGTCAACCAAAAAGACTTCCGGCTATAAGAAGATTGCCACCATCAAAAAGGTGGGAACGGTTACATTTATTAAAACCAGATTAAAGTCAAAAAAGATCTATTATTTCCGGATTCGTGCCTATCGCAAGATTGGAGGAAAGGTTTACTACGGTGCCTATTCCGCAATAAAGAAAACAAAGATTAAATGATATAGAAGATACCCTCAAGCCAGTTCACGCTGACCAGTGAAAATTACTGGGATATGTGTTAAATGATACGTTTCTTGGTCTGTATGATAATGATAAGGCATAAAGAGAAGGAACTAGGGGAAAACCATGAATAAACGGGATGACCTAAAAAAGATGGACAGAATGGAACAGGCCCTGCTGTATATGCAGGAGAATATTGACAGGAAACTTTCCCTGAAAGAAGTGGCCGAAGCCGAAGGGGTAAGCTATAATCCTGTTTACTTCGGGTATGCCTTCCGGGATTACTTTGAGATGCCCTGGAGGGAGTACTACATCAAGCTGAAGATGAGGGCGGCAGCCCGGTTCCTGTGGAGGGAACGGGGCTGGGCCAATGTATACAAGCTGTTCGGTTACTCCGATTATAAGAGTTTTATCCAGGCCTTTAAGAAAGAGATCGGCATGAGCCCGGCAGCTTTTCTGAAAAGTAAAGGGCGGATTCCTGATATGCCGGACCGGAGACAATTATGCGGTGTCGAGATAAGGACGGAATTCCTGAAAATAGAGGATATCAGTATCAGTGGAGTCGCCTTATATCCTTCGGAACCTGATGCGGCTTTTGACCGGCTGAAGGACGCAGCCCATGCCCTTACCTGTGTTCCGGAGTGGGAAAACAGGCTGCAGGGGCTGCCATACATCGGGATCTGGACCTTTGACGAAGATGGAAATATGTACTACTGCATCGGGTCGCTGAATAAAAGCCCGGATCACGATCAGTCCGAGTATATCCGTCAGGATATCAGCGGGGGTCAGTATGCCGTTTTTTCAGCGGCCAGAACGGGGGATGATAAGCGAGACACCCAGATTGCCCGGATGCTTGCCAGGTACGCCATGAAGGAGTGGAGAGTGGTAAACGCTAAAGAGGCCAACCGGCAGGGATATACGTATGAGGTGTTTGACCGTGAAAGACTCTACCTCTATCTCCCCCTCCTGGGAGATTTCGGGGATAATGATCATTGGACGTTAAGTATGCAGGCTTCTCTTTTTCGGGAGTATATCGACCGGCATATCACCGAGGAGCTCAAAATCAGCCAGTATGCAGGCAGGACCCATTATACCGAAAGATGGCTTAGGGATTCCTTCAAGAGCTTATACGGGATGCCTCCCGGAAGATATATGGATGCCATGAGAGCCAAACTCGCTGCAGGGGAGATCCGGGATCATGAAGCTGACAAGCAGAAGATCCTTGAGAAATATCATTATACGTCCATGTCTGTATTCGCAAGGCAGTTTATCAAACACTACGGGGTCTCTTATAAAGAGTTCAGGGAGCCGGAGATCGATCTGCCTGACAGGATCCCTCTTTATCCGGGATCAAAAGAACAGATCAGGGTATCTGAAGTCAGTCTTCCTGCCATGCGGACAGCCCTCCACCCACTGACCAAATATCCGGAATATACGGAGGTGAGTGATTATCCCGGGCTGGTCACTTTCTGGTTCACCCATGACTGGAGCTGGGAAGACCAGGGATACAACCTGAAAAGCACCGGGGAGATCGACAGGATCTTCCTCTATGATATCCATTTATTTGAGAAGAAAAAGCTCGAAAGGCTGCAATATCCCATAGGGATGGTCATGGAGGAGATGGTCCCCAATCTGACAGAAGAGAAAAAAGCGGTCAGAGAAGGAGAAGATGCGCCGACCCAGATCTACGAAGAGATCCCTGAAGGTTATCAGGAGCGGATCCTGAAAGGAGGCCGCTATATCTGTTTTGAGCCGGAGGACTCCTGTGATTCCGGAAACCTCCTGGAACTCTACCAGCAGATGGAATCCGGGATCTTCCTCAAGTGGTACTATGAGAACCAGCTGATCATCAGCACGACCAGAGAGAAGATCATACGCTATAAGAATGGGAGCTTGTATTTTTATCTGCCCTTGGAGGGGTAGAGGAGATGGTAGAGTATATGTGAAAGTTTCCAACCCTTTTTATAATGTGGGGAGCAGCAGATCGTGGTGGTCTGCTGCTCCCTGCTGTAATTTTATAGAGCGATGTGAAAACGGCAACAGCTTGGCGCAGAATTTGAATATTGCTTTCTCGAAATCAGAATGATACTATTATTGTAATTGGAGGTGTTAAATTACAAAACATCTAATGAAAAAACTATCAATCCCCCAGGACGAAGCCTGTGCAAAATTAATGGGAATGGAAGTCGATTATGAACAGAGTATTTGACATTTCAAAATTTGATTCATATAAAGAGGATAACCGTCGGGAAGTAAAACGGGCGAAAGGTGGTCTGCCGAATTCCCTCTGGGATACCTACTCTGCATTTGCCAATTGTTATGGTGGAGTAATTATCCTCGGTGTAAAGGAGAATAAAGATGGATCCTGGTACACAACAGGACTAAAGGCATCGGATGAAAGAAAACTATTGAAGGATTTCTGGGATATTGTTAATAACCGCAAGAAGGTCAGCCTGAATCTGTTGTCTGATAATGATGTCGAAATCTATGAAAAAGATGACGATATTATCATTGTAATCTATGTCCCGATGGCTCACAGAGAACAGAAACCCATATTCATCAATGATGATCTGTTTGGGGGAACTTTCAGAAGAAACCACGAAGGCGATTATCACTGTACAAAACTACAGGTGAAATCTATGCTTCGGGATCAGACAGAGACAACCATCGACATGGAAGTTTTGGATGACGTGCCTATGTCAGATTTGAATTATGAATCCATTCATGGATATCGAAACCGGCACAGCTCTGTAAAAGCCGGGCATCCCTTTGAGCGGTTGAAAGATGAAGATTACCTCCGAAGCATTGGTGCGGCGGCTATATCTGATGTTGATAAGCAGCTCCACCCTACAGCAGCCGGTATACTGATGTTTGGTGATGAATACAATATTGTCCGGCATTTCCCGGAATATTTCCTGGATTACAGGGAAATGCTGGATCCTGCAATTCGGTGGACGGACCGTTTGTATTCCAGTTCCGGAGAATGGTCCGGCAACCTGCATGATTTTTATTTCAGAGTCTACAATAAGATCATCAAGGACGTCAAGGTTCCTTTTAAGATTAAGGAAGGTACCCGCATCGATGACACACCGGTTCATGATGCATTGAGAGAGGCTCTGGCAAACTGCCTGATCAATGCGGATTATTATGGTGTGCGAGGGGTCATAATAAAAAAGGATCAAAACCGGTTGACGTTAGAGAATCCCGGATATGTGCGTACCGGCAAGAAGCAAATGCGCCTCGGAGGTATTTCTGATCCGAGGAACAAGACATTGATGAAAATGTTTAACCTGATCAATATCGGAGAGCGTGCAGGGAGCGGCGTTCCAAATATCTTTAATACATGGAATGATGAAGGATATGAGGAGCCTGTTATTGAAGAACAATTCGATCCAGACCGAACCATTTTATCGCTTCCTTTTATCAAAAAACAAGCGAAAAAAACAAGCGAAGAAAACAAGCGAAGAAAAACAAGCGAAGAAAAGCAAGCGAAAAAGGTTTCCGCCCATATTGAAAAAATCTATGGATACTTAGTGGAACATAAGGAAGCAAAACCCAAAGAAATAGCAGAGTTTATAGGTTTAAGCCCTGCCAGGACCCGGGCTATTATCAGTTCCATGGATGAGATTGAAGGGATAGGGAATACCAGCAATCGGAGATATCGTTTAAAATCGCTGAATGAAACAGAGTAAAAAGCGAAGCGCAATTTCGAAGTTTAACTAAAGGTGCTGAAGAAGGGCATATATCGACCGTTATATCACGGAGTAGCCCTATGGCTCCGGAAACCTCCTGGAGCTCTACCAGCAGATGGAATCCGGGATCTTTCTTTAAGTGGTACTATGAGAACCAGCTGATCATCAGCACGACCAAAGAGAAGATCATACGGTATAAAAATGGGAGGTTGTATTTTTATCTGCCCTTGGAGGGATAGAGGAGATGGTAGAGGATATGTGAAAGTTTCCAACCCTTTTTATAATGTGGGGAGCAGCAGATCGTGGTAGTCTGCTGCTCCCCACGGTATTATAATGAGCGTTGGTAACACTTCTGGTAACACCCACGGGACGACATCCGTAAACCTCCTGTTCATGCGGTATTTGACCTGGGTGGGAGTTTCGAGTC
>CACXGS010000355.1 GCA_902767195.1 uncultured Lachnospiraceae bacterium
GGCCAACTCCGTCTACACCGTAAAGGGAGAAAGCTGGAGCGCCGGACGGATCTATGATCACATCGGAAAGAAGGCAAAAGGGACGGTGAAGGTTGTCTTGCCGGATGGGGTGATTTGCAAATTGGATCTTAACAAATAATAGATATTCCTATCTTCGTCACTATCGAGCTGACTCGCGATTCTGAAATGTTTCTGCAATTTGTGAATGGATTCGAAGCCAATTTAGAATTCAAAGTGATGTGAATATTTGACAAACGGGCAGAGACATGTCTGAATATCTCCTGGTGGAAATAGGGATACAAGTTATATATTGCAATTCCCACCAAAACGGTGGGAACAGCAATATATGGCGATTGGTATAATTTTCAAGAGATATTGGAATGTGGAAAATGCGATTACCTAACGTCTTTTCTCTTGTTGCAGAAATAGTCTCTTTGGGATACATTCTTTGCCCCGCTCAACAATTCAACAGGTTTACCCCTGTACTGCCTTCATGTGTAAATCAAGCCAGCCCATGGCTGCTATAGACTTGTATGTAAAGCTTTGCTCATAAGTTGATAAGCTTACCCAAAACATTGACATCATCAACAATCATGTTTATCCTCTATTATTAGGAGGTAGAGAATATGACAGTATCAGAACAGGTAAAAGTATTATGTGTTCGATGCGGGGTGAGTGAAGCTGAACTGGCAAGAAGACTTGGAAAGTCACCTCAAAGCCTGAATGCCAAACTGAAAAGAAACAAAATGAGTGTAGACGAGCTGGAAGAAATTGCAAAAGTACTTGGTGTTGATTTCAGACGCTGTTTTATTCTGGCAAATGGAGAGGAAGTCTGATGAGTGAGGTCAAAGAGTTTAGGCTTGGGGAGTTGTTCTGCGGACCTGGAGGGCTGGCTTATGGGGCCGTAAGTGCATCCATACAGGATCCTGCGTATAAAATTATCCATACGTGGGCAAATGATTATGATGAATCAACCTGCCGGACTTATACAAGGAATATATGCCAAGATAATCCCAAGAGTGTATATTGTGAGGATGTCCACTCCCTCTCTATTGAAAAGCTCGGCGAAATAGATGCACTTGCCTTTGGATTTCCCTGTAATGATTTTTCTGTTGTCGGGGAGCAGCTTGGTTTTAAAGGCAAATTTGGTCCTTTATACACTTATGGTGTGAAGGCTTTGGAGATTTATAAACCAATGTGGTTTCTTGCCGAAAATGTTGGCGGATTACAAAGTGCAAATGAGGGCAAAGCCTTCAAGAAGATCATGTCGGATCTGAAGCATGCTGGTTACAAGATTTATCCCAACCTGTATAAATTTGAGGAATATGGAATTCCTCAGGCCCGACACAGGGTGATTATTATTGGAATTCGGGAAGATCTCCCTTATGAGTTTAAAGTTCCTGCTCCTTCGGGCAGAATAAAAACCTGCAGGGAGGCGATTGAGAATCCCCCCATTGCACCTGATGCACCTAATAATGAAAAGACAAAACAGTCTGCACAGGTGATAAAAAGGCTTTCGTATATCAAACCCGGCCAGAATGCATTTACTGCTGACATTCCAGAAGAGCTGCAGCTGAAAATCAAAGGTGCAAAGATCAGTCAGATTTATAAGCGCCTTGATCCGGAAAAGCCCTCCTATACTGTAACTGGATCTGGCGGTGGCGGAACCCATATTTATCATTGGGAAGAGCCGCGGGCTTTGACCAACAGAGAACGTGCCCGTCTTCAGACATTCCCTGACAGTTATGTCTTTGAAGGATCCAAGGAGCAGGTGCGAAAGCAAATCGGCATGGCGGTACCGGTAGAGGGAGCAAAGCTTATTTTTGAAGCAGTTCTCAGAACCTTTGCGGGAATACCATATGAGTCAGTGGAATTGAATCTGGCAAACTGAAACGAGTGAAGACTTCACTGCAGGCTATTCCCTGGGGTTTATGATTAAGGTAAATATATATAGCTATTCTCTTATGTTCAGGTGAAGGATTGTCAGACGGGTGGACACGATGGAATTATTGTACTCAAATATTCTGCCGATGAGATTAAAAGAGGATCAGAGGACGATAGCTGATGTATTTCACGAACTGGCAGAACAGTCAGATCAGGTCAAAATAGCAGTCGGATATGTGTCAAAAGCGTCGCTGCTAGAGCTCGATGAGCTTGTTGAAAGACACCAGATACAGCATATTCTGCTGATCATCGGTATGTATTATATCGAGGGAATGCCGGAAGGTTCTTATCACACAGCGATAAAAGTCAACCGCAAGTGGTTAAAAAAAGGAGTCGGGGAAATCCGTATAGTACGTCCTTTTAAATATCACGGAAAACTGTATGCATTCTACAAAGAAGGTTCCCCTGTTGCCGCAATGATCGGATCTGCAAATCTTGGAGTGATCAAACCTGAAGCTTCCAACCGCAGACAGTATGAAATAGCTTCGATTGTAACAGAACCTGATGAATGTAATCAGATTGATTTCCATATTCAGGAACTTGCAGCAAACAATATTTCCTGCAACCTCGAGGATGCATCAGGGATACCTCTTATCGAGGAAACCAATACTGCGCTGACTAGTATTGAACTGGTTACAAAAATACCTCCTTCAAACGTTGACTTCTACAGGCGCTGTACAGCATATGCATCTTTCCTTCTCCCGCTAAAAGTACCAGCATATGCAGAGAGGCATATGGATGACAATCGACATTATACGAAATCCAATGTCAATGTGTGTTATGCCGCTCCGAGGAATAAGAGAAAATCCCGCGACTGGTATGAAACACAGCTTACCGTTTCAAAAGAGATTACTAGAATTGATGGGTACCCCGAAAAGAACGTACCGTTCTTTATTGTCACAGATGACGGGTACTGGTTCAAGGCACATACAACAAGTGATGGAAACAAGCAGTTCAGCGCAGTGGGCGATGAACTGATAATGGGACGCTGGCTGAAAGGACGGCTTGCTGCGGCAGGCCTTGTAACACCTGTTAATGATACAAAGAAAGACACAGACCGCAAGGGCATGATCACGAAAGAAATGCTGAAAGAATATGGTTGTGATGCTTTGTATTTGAAGAAGACCGGGCAGACGGCAATAGACGAAAACGGAAATGCATTAGATGTCTGGATGCTGTCATTTAAGCCAATTGACGCTGACGGGGAGGATAACTGATGCAGTATCTAAAGACATATCTCCGTAAGATATCGGATCGCGGAAACAAGATGCTTGCTGAGTCTATCAGCAGGACTGCTGAGGATGTCGGAGAAAGATATATCAAATCCTTTTCTTTCATGACACATGAAATCGGCCTGCTGTTTGGAAATGTTCAATCAGGAAAGACTGGTCAGATGTTTGGAATTATGTGCAAAGCGGCAGATCTTGGCTTTCCTGTATTTCTTCTCCTTACGACAGACAATGTTGTGCTCCAACAGCAGACTCTCGATCGAGTGAAGAACGACTTGGACGGTTTCTGTATCTGCGGTGAAAACGATGCACAGATCTTTGCTGACAACTGCCTTTTAGAGCCGACAATTGTTGTATTAAAAAAGAATGCAAGAATTCTGAAGCTCTGGGCAAACATCTTTGCTTCTACAGGTTTTATGCTTGGAAACCCTCTTTTCATAGTGGATGATGAAGCTGACGCGGCTTCCCTTAATACACTTGTGAACCGGAACAGGCAGTCTTCTATCAACAAATATCTCGACGCAATTAAGAACGGTGCTTCCAGCAGCATATATCTGCAGGTGACAGGGACACCGCAGGCTCTCCTGCTTCAAACTATGGAGTCAGGATGGCACCCTTATTTCACATATTATTTTCAGCCAGGAA
>CACXGS010000356.1 GCA_902767195.1 uncultured Lachnospiraceae bacterium
CGGAAGCCAACACGGAAGACTTCAGCAGCCTGGTGAAATAACAATCAGCGATATTATAGAGAAAAGGTCTGCTTTTCAGAGCAGACCTTATTTTTTTGTTTCTTAAATATATATATAGATTGACAAAGTGCTGGAAGAGGAATACAATATGAATATCAATAGTTGAATGATTGTTCAATTATTCAAGTGAAATGTTGTTATGATCTTTTATTATAATCTTATAAGTGTTACGGATAAGCGATTATTTTATCAGAAAGGAAGTCCAATATGCAGAAAAAAGTATATATTCTCGAAGGCCTGGATTGTGCAAACTGCGCTGCCAGGATCGAGGACAGACTTCAGAAGATGGAAGGACTTGAAGATGTATCTGTGACTTACGCTACCAAACAGCTCCGCTTTGCAGCAGAGGATCCTGAGAGCATGCTGCCAAAGATTATCGAAGTCATTGATGCTATTGAGCCGGATGTGGAAGTTGTGGAACGGGGAAGAAGGAGTAATACGACGGCAGCCCACAGTCACGATCACTCGCATCATGATCACCATCATAATCACGGAGATGCCTGCGGCTGCGGCCACGACCACGACCATGACCATCATCACGAACATGGAGATGCCTGCGGCTGCGGTCACGACCACAATCATGATCATGACCACGACCATGAACATGAGCATGATCATGACCACGATCACGAGTATCATCATGAACATGAGCATGATGAGGATATGGAGAAGAGAGTCTATATTCTTGAAGGTCTTGACTGTGCCAATTGTGCAGCGAAGATCGAAGCAAAAATCAGGTCTATGCCGGAGGTGGGATTTGCTTCTGTTGCCTATGCTACAAAACAGCTTCGTGTTTCCGCCAACAATCAGGACGAATTGATGCCAAAGATGCAGGCGGTGATTGATTCGATCGAAGATGGAGTGACCCTGGTTCCCAAAGACACCAGACCTGCTTCAGAAGAAAAAACAGAAAAGAAGGAATCCATTATGGACAATCCGCTTTTCAGTATTTTTGCAGGAGCCGTCATTTTCATCATTGGGGAGATTTTAATTCATACGGTGATTCCGGAACACTCTATTGCTTCTTTTGCGATATTCATTGCTGCCTATCTGATTCTTGGAGGCAAAGTCCTGATGGCTGCCTTTAAGAATATTCAGAAGGGACAGGTTTTTGATGAGAATTTCCTCATGTGTATTGCCACCATCGGCGCTTTCTGCATACAGGAATTTCCCGAGGCGGTTGGTGTTATGCTCTTCTACCGGATCGGAGAATATTTTGAAGATCGTGCGACGGAACAGAGCCGGAGTCAGATCATGGAGGCTGTGGATCTGAGACCGGAAGTTGTTAATCTGGTAATCGGGGATGACATCCGGGTTATTGATGCAGAGGAAGCTAATGTAGGTGACATCCTTCTGGTTCGCCCCGGAGACCGTATACCTCTTGACGGTGTTGTCATTGATGGGGAGAGCCGCATTGATACCTCGCCGGTAACTGGTGAGCCGGTTCCCGTTATGGTAAGAATCGGAGACAATGTTGTGTCCGGCTGCGTGAATACCTCCGGACAGCTGAAGATGCGCGTAGAAAAAGTACTGGAAGAATCCATGGTGACCCGTATTCTGGATTCCGTGGAAAATGCCGCGGCCAGCAAGCCGGAAATCGATAAGTTTATAACTAAGTTTGCAAGAGTTTATACACCATTTGTAGTATTCCTTGCTCTTTTTGTAGCGCTGGTGCTCCCCCTTGTAATTCCCGGCTGGCATTATCTGGTTGATCCGGCTTACAGAGGAGCAGAAAGTGTAATCTGGGGCAGAGAAGGAACTGCCTCCATATATACAGCCCTTACCTTCCTGGTTATCAGCTGCCCATGTGCTCTGGTACTCAGTGTTCCTCTGGCTTTCTTCTCCGGCATCGGTGCCGCATCAAAAAAAGGTATTCTTTTTAAAGGCGGTATTGCGATTGAAGGATTGAAGGGGACCAGGGCAGTGGTCATGGATAAGACCGGAACCATTACCAAAGGTAATTTTGTGGTACAGAAGGCGGAGTCCCTGGATCCTTCTATCACAGAGGATCAGCTTCTGGCAATCAGTGCCAGCTGTGAGCTGTCTTCCACTCATCCGATTGGAAGCAGTATTGTAACTGCGGCAGAGGAGAGGGGACTGGAGATTGAACGGCCTTCTTCCGTGGAAGAAATTGCAGGAGAGGGCATTAAAGCGGTTCTGACAAAAGGGACGGCCCTGGTCGGAAACCGCAAGCTGATGGAACGCTTTGGGATTGATCTGGGTGATTATCAAAAAGAAGATTTCGGTACGGAAGTACTGGTGGCATTAGATGACAGATTTATCGGACACATTGTTATTTCCGATACGATCAAGGAAGATGCGGCAGCGGCCATTGCCAGTGTGAAAAACCTGGGGATTAAGACCGTTATGCTGACAGGAGATGCTGAGGACAGCTCCAGGGCAGTAGCAGATCAGACTGGAGTGGATGAAATGTATGCCAGGCTTCTTCCGGAAGATAAGCTGACCCGGCTGCAGAAGATTCGTGAGAAAGACGGAGCCGTTATGTTTATCGGCGATGGCATCAATGATGCACCGGTTCTGGCAGGAGCGGATGTAGGAGCCGCAATGGGCAGTGGAGCCGATGCTGCTATTGAGGCAGCGGATGTGGTATTCATGAACTCTGAGATGAATGCTATTCCGGAGGCACTGAGTATCGCAAGAATGACCAACAGAATCTCCTGGCAGAACGTATATTTTGCTTTAGCGGTTAAGATCATTGTCATGATTATGGGACTGTTCGGTTTCGCCAATATGTGGCTGGCAGTCTTTGCGGATACCGGCGTATCGGTACTCTGTCTGCTGAATTCCATCCGAATCCTTCGGAGAAAGTAAAAAAAGGGATAAAAGAGACATGCTCTATGGCACCGACTGGCGGCAAACCGTCAGCCGGTGCTAAATTTTATTTTGTATCTAATCAGTCCTGAAAAAAGTTGACATTCAGGACGATGCCGGTTCGGTCCATGGCGAGCCTGTATGCCTCTCCCCGGGTGATTGGCTTACCATCTAAATAGTACTCGTTGCTGCTTCCGGGCTTCGGGATGCAGGTAATACCGATATTTGCCCATCCGTCATCGACTTTCTGTGAGCAGCTGCCCCAGTGAAAGGTTGTGTAAGTCATGCCGTATCTCTCGTTCATCAGTCCCAGCTTAAAGAGGAATTCGCTGTCTCGGGCAGTCTCGGCAAAGCTGCCCCCGATGATTTCTTCCAGTTCCTCCGGAGTCAGTCTTACGATTTCATGTTTTTTGTCCATCATTTCTCCTCCTGAAACAGTGTTTCCTTCAGAGCCTTTTCATAAGCGGCCCTTGTTCTTGCATCAAAGAGAACCCACACAATCTTATCGAAGGCTTCCGGATGTGCTTTGACGTAATCAATGACAGTTGCTACTGCTAAAGGGGCTGCCTGGTCCAAAGGATAAGAGTAGACGCCGGTGGAAATGGAGGGGAAAGCAATGCTCCGAATTCCCCGGCTTTCTGCCAGGGCCAGGGAATTCCGGTAGCAGTTAGCCAGAAGGCGTGCTTCTCCCATATCTCCTCCACGCCAGATGGGACCGACGGTATGGATCACATAGTCACAGGGAAGCCTGTAAGCTCCGGTTATCTTTGCTTCTCCCGTCTCACATCCGTGAAGTGTCATACATTCTTTTAAAAGTTCGCGGCCTGCAGCCCGGTGAATGGCTCCGTCCACACCGCCACCGCCAAGCAGAGAATTGTTGGCGGCATTGACAATGGCCGTGACAGAATCAATCTTGGTGATATCTCCCTGAAGGGTACGAATTTCCGTATTGCCGTATTTCATGAAAATCCTCCCTGTACTCATACTCGCAGTGAATTATTCCCTGTCTGATTGTCCATTCTCCAGTCAATACATCTCTGCAGATAATGAACATAAGCCGGATTCTTACACATGCCTTTACCCTTGGTATCAGAGATCTTGGCCACATCCATACCATTGCATACCGTAGTCTTCATGACGATGTTCAGCGCAGGAACGTCGGTGTCGTTGGAAATGTATGTGCCGATTCCGAAAGCGACCTTTGCCTGGCCTTTAAAGTATTCTTTTATCCTGTTTGCCTTTTCAAAATTCAGGCTGTCGCTGAAAAGCAGAGTTTTGGTCATAGGATCGATCTCCAGAGACTTGTAATGACGGATCATTTTGTCACCCCACTCATAGGGGTCTCCACTGTCGTGTCTGACACCACTGAAAAGAGTGGCATAGGTTAACTGGAAATCTTCCAGGAAGCAATCGGTAGTGATGGCATCTGTCAGAGCGGTTCCGTTTAAGACACCGTACTCTTTGATCCAGGCATCCATAGAATACCAGTTGGAATAAGACGGATTATGCTTATGGTTGCCCTGACCGACGCACATGATCCACTCATGGGCCATGGTGCCGATGGGGGTAATGCCATATTTCTTGGCAAGATAGACATTGGAAGTTCCCACGAAAGTGGAATCCGGATAATGATGATCTTTAAAAGCCTCGACCGCCAGGGTCTGAGCCTCTCCGGAAAGCCTGCGTCTTAATCCGAATTCTGAGAAGGGGCCGATATTATACTGGCCACTCTCAATATTCTGAATCTTGGCAGCCAGGCGCTCTTTAAAACTGTCCAGCAGATGGTCATAGTCGTAGGCCATGCGGAAATAGACTTCGTTGACAATCGCCAGGGTGGGAATCTCGTACATAGAAGTGTTCAGCCAGGTGCCTCTGGTCTCGATAGTGAGACCGCAGGGATCGTCTGTCCCGAAAGAAAAGTCCTCATAGCGGGGAGCCCAGAGCCGGAGGAAATCACAGTAGGAACCCTTGATCCATTTGATTCGGTCCAGGTATTCCAGCTCCTCTTCCGTAAAACGAAGATTACAGTATAAACGGATCTGACGTTTAATTTCCTTTACCATCTCCGTAGTGAAATGCACGTCCTTATTTCGGCATTTGAAGGTCCAGGTCGTCTTATAATCACTGAACTGATGATAAATGGCCTGTCCCATAGAAAACTTATAGGCATCGGTTTCAAGTAAACTGGTGATAATAGGATCCATATTCTGCCTCCTTTTTTTTGGATTTTTTGAAGAATGATATGTTAACAATTGAATAATACCGCTTTTTCATTTTTGCGGGGGTGCGGAAACCGTATTCTCCCCGGTGTTTGTATTGGGATGCTTGATGGAGTATGCAGCATCCGCTCCGTAAGCGACCAGGAGAACCAGACAGACAGCGATCAGCACATTCTTCCGCAGTCTGGAGAAGAGGTACTCCAGAAGGGGCGCCAGAAGATAGACGATGGCGCAGCATCCGATTCCGAAGAGGAGTAAACCTTCCGCACAGATTCGCCCATGGAGATTCAGGAAATATCCGTCATAGGACCACCATGACTGATGATATTTTGTTTCCAGAAATAAGGCAGAGAAGTATTCCAGTGTTCCGCAAAGCAGGGTTGCTATCAGACCTTCCAGAACAGGATTCTTTCGGAAACGGTTGCAGAAAACAAGGACAATAATAGCGCCGGCTCCATAGATAGGAAGCCATGGCCCGTGGAAGGTCCCCCGATTGGCCAGTGTTCCTGTCTGGATCAGATGGAGGGCCACCTCCCAGCTCCATCCGAGGAAGGATATAGAGATGAAGATCATAAACAGATCCCACAGAGTATAGCTTTTCAGGTAGGAAACACTTTTGGGTTTCTCCATCCTCCTGGCGGAGAAGAAAGGACACAGAAGACGGGGATAGATCTCTCCTGACATTTCAGCCTTATTGCGGCTTATAGCATGCTTTCTTCCTTCCTGCTCATCGTAATCCCGCTTCTGATTGATGCCTCCTAACCAGATGCCGAACCAGTCGACGACGGTTTTACGAAAGCCGGTCAGAGCAATTCTGTTCTCGTGGATTAGTGAGATTTCATCGATGACATGGAAATAGGTCTCATAGAGAGTGATCCGGTCTGCCTGCTCAAAGAGGCAGGAATCATTCAGCAGATCACTTCCCTCGATGCCTGTCTCCAGTGCTTTTTCCTGGATCCTCGCGTAGATCTCCGCATAGCAGGACAGGCGGTAGGCTACCCCATATGCCATGTCGGATATGCCGAAAGTGACGATGCCCAGCAAATACCATCCCAAAAATGTGACGTGTATCATAAAAAGATCCAGTTTATGGCCATTCATCATCTTTCTGGAAAGAGTAATGGCCTCTTTGGAAGTAAGGGTGGGATTCTCTGCCATGATATATGGCACAGCCCAGTAGGAAAAATATTTAATAAATCCTCCTATGACAGTCAGGAACCACAGAGCATTGAGAATATATTTGACCAGCATGGTGCGGGATGTCCGTAACCACTGTCTCAGTGTGGTAAAATAAAGGATATTCATTAATGGGACAGAGGCGTAAACCCGGGCTTCCAGGAAAGCACGGCGGATGGCGGCCGAATATACATTGATAAAGAAAGTAAAGATCAGAACATACCATATAGTAGCAATGACAACGGAAATAGCGCTCGCTTCGATATTGCCCCGGGATATGGTCCTGACCGCCTCGGCCAGCGTCCATAGAAGACGATGAGACTCTTTGCCATTGACGATCTGGGCCAGAAGACCCTGGGATTTCCCCAGGATACCGGCTTTTTCTGCTTTTTTGGTCAGAAAATCAGGCAGGAGATACCAGGGAGAGGAATCATTGCTTCCCCGTTCCAGCTCCACTTCCCATTCGGACTCCTCTTTTTTTCCCTTCTCGTCCTCCTCTTCTACCTCTCTCTCTACTTCAAGGGAGGGAAGGGAATAATTCACAGAAAAGAAGGAATAACTCCACTGTCCCTTGGAGTATTTGAATTCTCCCCCGTAAAGGACCAGCAGCAGAGCCAGGAAAACCAGGAAGATATAATGGCTTCGCAGGATAGCATGGCCACGCTTTTTGATTTCTTTTCTTTCATTAAATAACAGGTATTGACCCATTTTATTCTCCAGTATTTCTAAATCATTTCTTGTTTTATCTTATAGATAAAAATAGAGTTTTTGTCATTTAAAATGAAGATGAATTACCATAATCTCGCTGTTGGTCCCCACCCGCATGGGAGGCCCGTAATAACCTACACCGGATGTCACGATGGTATCGAGTCCGCCCACAAGGCGGTGTCCGTAAGCATTCTCGTTAAAGAAGGGAACGATCAGGTTGCCGGGAAACATCTGGCCTGCGTGAGTATGACCGCAGAGAGCCAGGTCCGCGCCTTCTTTCTTCAGAAGGGCAAATTCTATCGGCTCATGCTGAAGAACCAGGACCGGTTTTGTCCTGTCTACGCTCCGCAGAACTTCTTCGGGACTTTTCCTCTTTGCCGTCCCGTCGCCGGCCTTTTCGCCGTCCACCCGGCCCACGACCTGGAGACTGCCATCTGCGATGGCTGCAGTCTCGTCATATAAAACCCGGAAATGGCAGGCATCCATGAACTGCTCCATCTCTTTTGACCGGAAGGCCTGGGAGATAGGGGAGATGGGGAAACCGCCGAACAGAGTCTCCTCCACATCGTGGTTCCCGTATACCATATAGACGCCATAACGGCTTTTGATTCGACTTAGGGTCTCCGAGAATTGTTTGGGATGCCTGAGACCTGCATATGAACTGGTGAAAATGTCTCCGGCAATTAACACCAGGTCAGGATTCTCTTTATTAATCAGTTCCACCATCTTTCTGGTGGTAGAAAGCTTTGAATTCACGGAAAGGTGGAGGTCGCCCAGGAGAATGAGCTTCAGATCAGTCAGCCCTCCAGCCTCCTTCTCTATTGAAATGTCAAGGTTGGTAACTTTAGTGTTCTGGGCATGGTACAGGCCATATGCCCAGACTGCCAGGGTAGCTGCAATACTGATGATCAGGGCAATTCCCCGGAAAGCATGTGTCTTATTTCCTGATTTAAGACGAACAGCCAGAGCGGGAATCCATAAAAAGAGCAGGATGGCTCCAAAGTAGATATAGAAGCCAAGCCAGATATTGCCCCATCCCTGAAGTCTGTACTTGACAGGGCTCGCCGGAAGCATGGCACCCAGTATCGGCAGAAGCCCTATTAACAAATAGATTATTATAACCAGTACATGCAGGGGCCGATTCTTTCGAACAGCAACCGGTACAATGTCGCTGTTTAGACACCAGCCGGTCTGGAGCATGGTAATAGTCAGCATGATTACATATATTCCTATGGATAAGACAGGATTCATAGGACCCTCCCGAAATAAACAATGAATAAAACAGATAATTGCCGTTAATAAATGTAGTAAACAGTTGGAAAAAGATAATTATCTTTTGGAAATATGGTATCATATTTGGCCTGCTTTTGAAAGATTATATCCGAAAAGCATCTTTCCGGAAAAGCCCTACATACAGGAGTTTAGTGAGGGAATCAGGCTTTTCGGATTCCCTTGTATATAATAGATAAAATACAGGGAGATTCCTTGTGGACTATGTAGAAAAAAAGAAAGCATCTTGACGGAAAAGATTAGAGATAGTATACTTTAATCAAGAACCGGTATACCGGTATACAGCACTGAGAATTGCCATTTTATTTTATGATCATGAACAGGAATTTATTTCCATCAAAGAGGCGTAAGCCGGAAAGGGACGGGTACAATGAAAGTAGGATTTATCGGACTTGGTATTATGGGAAGACCCATGGCAAAGAACTTATTGAAAGCTGGAGTAGACCTCCTTGTAACAGACCTGAATAAAGAGGCCGTTGCCGATGTTGTAGCAGCGGGCGCAAAGGAAGCAAGTTATGCAGAGATCGGAGAACAGTGTGAGAGAATCATCCTCATGGTTCCCAGCGGAGAGATTTCCAAAGCCATCCTTTTTGGAGAGGGCGGTGTTGCTTCTACGGTAAAGGCAGGAACAGTAATCTGTGATATGAGTTCCGTGACGCCGGTTGAGTCCCAGGAGTGCTATGAAGGCTTGAAGGCAAAGGGCGTAGGCTTTGTTGACGCGCCGGTTTCCGGCGGAGAGCCCGGAGCTATTGCAGGAAGTCTGGCAATCATGGCCGGCGGCGACCAGAAAGATTTCGATGCGTTTGGAGAGCTTTTTGATATCATGGGCAACAGTGCTCTTCTGATCGGCGGATCCGGAAGCGGCTCCGTAACCAAGCTGGCCAATCAGGTAATCGTGAATAATACTATCGCAGTAGTTTCCGAGGCTTTTGTGCTGGCAGTGAAAGCTGGTGCAGATCCCGTGAAAGTATACCAGGCAATCCGCGGCGGACTGGCAGGAAGTGCTGTTCTTGATGCTAAGATCCCCATGATTGTAGAGCGTAACTTCAAGCCGGGCGGACCCATCCGCATCAACCACAAGGATATCAAGAATGTTGTGAACACCGCACATTCCATTGATGTACCGATTCCTTACACCGCACAGCTTTACGAGATCCTGCAGGCTATGAAGGTTCACGGACATATGGGAGATGACCACGGCGGAATCGTTCAGTACTTCGAGAAGCTGGCTGACGTAGAAGTGAAGAAAGTTGACTGAGACGGCTCGGAATTACATTTCACAGGAGGATTAATATAATGGCTATCAGTACAGATATTTTAACATCCTATAAGCCCATTGACGAAGCAGCGATTGATGCGCTTCTGGCAAAAGAGATTGAGGCAAATGATAAGAAGATCGTAGTTCTGGACGATGACCCCACAGGTGTTCAGACTGTTCATGACATTTCCGTATATACCAACTGGGATAAGGAATCCATTAAGATGGGATTCGAGGAGGAGAACAATCTCTTCTATATCATGACCAATTCCCGTGGTTTTACCGCAGAGCAGACCACCAAAGCACACCATGAGATTGCTGCTGTTGTGGATGAAGTATCCAGAGAGACCGGCAAAGCATACATCTTCATCAGCCGCAGTGACTCTACTCTCCGCGGACATTATCCTCTGGAGACCGAGCTTCTGAAGGCAGATTATGAGAAATATACCGGCGCCCAGATCGACGGTGAGATCCTCTGTCCTTTCTTTAAAGAAGGCGGACGTTTCACCATCGACAATGTTCATTATGTAAAATATGGCGACGAGCTGGTTCCGGCCAACGAGACCGAGTTTGCAAAGGACAAGACCTTCGGATATACGGCAGCCACTATGCCGGAGTATGTGGAGGAGAAGACCAAAGGTGCATATAAGGCTGCTGACGTAACCTGCATCTCTCTTGAGGACATCCATGATGTCAATATTGATAAGATTGAAGAGCAGCTGATGAATGTTAAGGACTTTAATAAGATCATTATCAATTCCGTTGATTATGTTGATATCAAGGTCTTTTGCGTAGCCCTCTACCGCGCTATGGCTAAAGGCAAAGTCTTTATGATGAGAACCGCGGCCGGCATCGTTAAGGTTATGGGCGGCGTGACTGACCAGCCTCTGCTGACCAGAGAGCAGATGGTTGTAAAAGAGACCGATAATGGTGGTATCATTGTCGTTGGTTCCCACACAGACAAGACAACCAAGCAGGTTGAGAGCCTGAAGGAACTGACTGATATCGAGTTTATCGAGCTGGATGCTACACTGGTGAAAGACGACGAAGCTTTTGAGAAGGAAGTACAGAGATGTCTGGCCAAAGAGGAAGAGTGCATCAAAGCAGGAAAGACCGTATGCTGTTACACAACCCGTGCCCTGATTACTGCAGACACAGGGGATAAAGAAGACGAGCTCCGCCTTGCCGTGAAGATCTCCGACGCAGTGCAGTCCCTGGTCGGCAGACTGACAGTAACACCGGCCTTTGTTATCGCCAAGGGTGGTATCACATCCAGTGATGTGGGAACCAAAGCACTGGCAGTAAAGAAAGCGAATGTCCTCGGGCAGATTAAACCGGGTATTCCGGTATGGCAGACCGGTCCCGAGAGCAAATTCCCGCAGACACCTTATGTTATCTTCCCGGGTAATGTAGGTGAGATCTCTACGCTGAAAGAAGCCGTTGAAGTATTGACAGCAAAATGATGATCCGGGGGCGAAAGGTGCTTCAGTAATGGAGCAGTCCGTAGTATAATAATATATATGAACACCGTTTTTTCATATGAACTATATATTATATAAAAGAAGGAGGATATCACTATGTTTATGTTCTTATCACACATCCTTGATCCTGACGGATATGCATGGCCGGGTGAGCCGGTAGTTTCCGTAAGACAGTGCACAGACGTATCTGATGACTGTCCGTTCTGCAGCTTCGAGTCTACCGTTCCCAATCATTGTGGAACTCATATGGATGCTCCCCGTCATTTCGTGAAAGACGGTATCAGCATCAATGAGCTTCCCATCGAGTACTTCTGCCATACA
>CACXGS010000357.1 GCA_902767195.1 uncultured Lachnospiraceae bacterium
ACCGCTTCCTCTCCCCGACTCCGAAGCAGGTCCCGGATATTTGCCACCGGTGCATAACAAAGACAGGGTTTGAGATCACCCATAGCTGACATCCGAATTCGATTGCAGCTGTCACAGAATTTCCCGTGAACCGGGCTGATCAATCCAATCGATCCTTTCCATCCGGGAATCTGATAATAGACTGCCGGCCCGTTCCCATGAATCCCGGGATCCTCTCTGATATCCGGAAAATGTTCCTTCATGAGGAGGAGCAGTTCCTGGTTGGATACACTTTCATAACTTTTTCCAAAACCAATGGGCATCATCTCAATGATGCGCACATCCATCTTTTTTCTCCTGGCCATACTGATCAAGTCCAGCCACTCCCGGTCATTCAGGCCTTTCATCAAAACAGAATTCATCTTTACCCGGATCCCGGAAGCCAGTGCCATCTCCATTCCCTCCATCACCTGGTCCAGATGGTCCCGGCCGGTAATCCGCACATAATTCTCCCGGTCCAAAGTATCCAGACTGATGTTGATCCCGTCAAGACCGGCCCGGACCAGGTCCGGCAAAAACCCTGGAAGAAGTACTCCATTACTGGTCATGGTAATCTGACGGATTCCGGGTAATTCCCGAAGCATGGTCACCAGTTCTACAACACCTCTGCGTACCAGGGGCTCCCCGCCGGTTATCTTAATACGATCTATTCCCAGAAAGGACGCCTGCCTGCATACCGCCCTGATCTCTTCTAAGGTCAGAAGGTCAGACATGGGAAGACGGTCCACGCCTTCCGGCATACAATAACGACAGCGGAGATTACATTTGTCTGTGATGGATACCCTCAGGTAATTGATTTCTCTTCCCTGCAGGTCAAACATGGAAATCACCGCTCTTTCCCCCGGTTTTATGGAGAAGATGGACATTGGTCATTACCATCCTTTTGTCCACAGCCTTGCACATATCATAGACTGTCAGCAAAGCGGTCTGGACTCCTGTCAGGGCCTCCATCTCCACGCCGGTTTTCCCGCTGGTCCGGGCTCTGCAGAAAGCCCGGATTGCAGGCGTTTCTTCTATCATCTCAAACCAGACTTCCAGTCCGGTCAGGTTAAGATTATGGCAAAGAGGAATCAGGTCGGATGTTTTCTTGGCCCCCATGATTCCCGCAATCCTGGCCACACCCAGGACGTCACCCTTTTTCATCTGCCCGGCTTTCACTTTTTTAAAACACTCTTCCGACATGATGATATCCCCACAGGCCGTCGCCTCCCGCTGTGTCACAGCTTTTTCTGATACATCTACCATCCATGCATTCCCATTCTCATCGAAATGTGTAAATTCCATATGCCACCTACTTTCCGAAGCCGCAGTTGGGGAAGGTGCACACAGAACAATTCAGGCACAGCCCTCCTTCCCCCAGATCAGCAAGCTCTCGGGCATTAACCATGTCTCCGGCCAGAAGCCGGGGCAATATCAGATCAAAAATCGTTCTTCCCGCATACATGACACAGCCCGGCAGTCCTGCAATCGGTATGGTTTCTTCATAGTAAGCCAGAAGGAACATAGCCCCCGGAAGAACCGGAGCCCCGTAGGAGATAACACGGGCCCCTGTATTCCTGATAGCCAGAGGGGTCCGGTCATCAGGATCCACACTCATACCCCCGGTACACAAAATCATCTCCGCCCCCTTGTCAATCTGGGACAGGATAGCCCGGGTGATCATCTCGTGATTGTCATCGCAGATGATATGGTCTATAATCTCCACATTATATTCGGCCAGTTTTCTTTCAATCACCGGGGTGAATGTATCTTTGATCCTGCCGTGATAGACTTCACTGCCAGTGGTTATGACACCTGCCTTTTTTATTTTAAAGGGAATGACAGAGAAGATGGGTTCTTCCCCTGCCGCCTCTCTTGCCTTTTCCATTTTTTCTTTTTCAATGACAAGGGGGATGACCCGGGTCCCGGCCAGTTTATCCCCTTTATGTACCGGGAAATCTCCGTGACGGGAGGCGATCATCATCTCTCCCAAAGCATTAACCGCTGCCAGGCTGTCCCTCCGAATCTTCAGAAGACCATCCATATCCGCCACCAGTTCAATCTTTCCTTCTTTCACATCTGTTGGATGCATCCCCGGTCCCTGGCAGATCTCCCTTAAAATCTCCGCCGCTTCATTCTCATGCAGCATGTTTTCATTATGTTCCCAGACATAAACATTTTCCTTGCCTACGGAAAGAAGAACCGGGATGTCCTCCTCGCGGATAATGTGTCCTTTGCGGAAAACCGGTCCCTTCTCCTCTCCCACAATAATCCGGGTAATGTCATGGCACAGGACCTGGCCAACCGCATCTGTGACTTTCACAATTTTCATATCTAACTCCTTGAATATAAACAAAGTGCCCTGAACTAAAAAAAGGAGGACCGCCAAAAAAAGACAGTCCTCCCCTATAGTCTATGCCTGTCTCCTTCTCAAACACGGAAAGTCATACCGTTTCCCGTATGGCTCTGGGTC
>CACXGS010000358.1 GCA_902767195.1 uncultured Lachnospiraceae bacterium
CCGCCGTCCATAAAGACTACCCGGTTGCTGACTGCCTTGGCAAAGGGCATCTCGTGGGTGACCACTACCATGGTCATCTTTTCTTCCGCCAGCTGGCGGATTACCTTAAGTACTTCCCCGGTAAGCTCGGGGTCCAGAGCAGATGTGGGCTCGTCGAAGAAAAGGATCTTGGGATTCATGCACAGAGCCCTGGCAATAGCTACCCTCTGCTGCTGTCCGCCGGAGAGCTGAAAAGGATAGGCGTTTGCCTTGTCGTCAATGCCCATTTTTTTCAGGAGCTCCATGGCTTCGGCCTCCGCTTCATCCTTACCGCGATTCTGTACCTTGATGGGTGCATCCGTAAGATTCTTCAGGATGCTGTAATGAGGAAAGAGGTTAAACTGCTGGAACACCAGACCGCAGTAATTGCGGAAATGTCCCAGCTCCTTGTGCGATACATAGCTCACATTTCCCTGGCTGTCAGTCTGGGCAGCCTTTTCACCCATGTACACAATCTCGCCGCTATCAATCGTTTCCAGAAAGGTGGCACAACGCAACAGGGTGGATTTTCCGGATCCGGAGGGTCCGATGATGCTGACCACTTCACCGCTGTGTACATTAAAGCTGATGTCTTTTAATACTTCCAGATTGCCAAAATGCTTTCTGATATGGTTCATTTCTATAATACTGGTATTACTACCCATCTTGTTCCTCCCTCCTTCTTATTTGTAGTAGTCAAGCGACTTCTCAATCCGGTTCATGATGAATTCCACGACATAATTTGCCACGAAGTAGAAGATACCGGCGATGACAAATGGAGTGAAAGATGTCTGTGAAGCCGAGATCTGTTTGGCCAGAGAGAATACTTCCTGGTAAGCCAGAGCAAAGGCCATGGAGGTATCCTTGACCAGAGTGATCACTTCGTTGGTCACAGAGGGCATGATCCGTTTGATCACCTGGGGAAGGATGATACGGATAAAGGTCTGGCCTTTGGTGTAGCCGAGAACTTCCGCCGCCTCATGCTGTCCCACTGGAATGGACTCGATACCGCCACGATAAATCTCCGCAAAGTAGGCGGCGTAATTGACCACAAATCCCAGAACCAGGGAGGGGAACCTCCAGTTGGGCATGCTGATACCGAAACGCTGCATGGTGAAGATAGGTCCGAAGTACCATACCAGCAGCTGTAGCATCAGTGGGGTGCCCCGGATGATGGAAATGTAAATGCGGATAATCCAGCGAACCGGAGCAATCTTATTATTTCGAAGAAGAGCGACGATCATTCCCAGGGGAAGTGATCCGATCAGTGTCAGGGCGAAGAGGGCAAAGGTTCTTCCCATACCCTCTGCCATCAATGTCAGCATGGTAGATAAGGTCATATCGATTCCTCATTTCTAAATACTAGGAAAATAATCTGATACAAATCTGAAAAACGGCCGCAGGCCGGAACCGTCTGTCCCGGATGTGCGGCCGATGTCAATCTTGTTTATAAAATTGTTGTAAAAACGTGGTGTCCTGTGAAGATTCCTTATTTAAGGATCAGATAATCATAGATCTCCGGATATTTCTGTCCGATTTTTTCTACAGTACCGTCTTTGGTCAGTGCATCGAGAGCGGCATTAACCTTCTCACAGAGGTCTGTATCTTCCTTGCGGAATCCGATACCGTACTGCTCGGAGCCCAGCTCCTCTTCCAGATATACATAATCCGGTTTGCCTTCCTTCTGATGATTACCGGTGGTGACATCGATGGCGATGGCATCGATACCGCCTGCCTCAAGATCCTGCATGGCAACGGTATAGGTCTCATAGACTTCAAGTTTGGCGAAAGTATCCTTGAGATCTTTAGCATCGCCTTCGTTGAGCATGTCATAAGCGGATGTTGCTGTCTGAACACCAACCTTCTTTCCCTTCAGGTCAGCCAGTGTCTTAATACCGGAATTCTTATTGACCAGAATCATCTGTGTGTTATTGGAATAGGGCTTGCTCCAGAGGTAGTCATCCTCACGGCCGTTCATGGTGAATCCGGACCAGATACAGTCACAGCTTCCTGCCTTCAGTTCGGCATCCTTTGCATCCCAGTTAAAGGGAACTTCCTGATATTCCCAACCGTAATAATCGCAGACTGCCTTGGCCAGCTCTACATCAAAACCGGTGGTTGAACCGTCGTCAGCGATGTAGGAATAGGGTGGATAATCCTTATCGAAGCCGTGCTTAAAGACGAACTTGGCCTCGTCAGTGCTCTCAGAGCCGGCAGCTCCTCCGCATCCTGTCATAAAAGCAGCAGCTACGGTGAGTATCATAATCATCGTAATTAACTTCTTCATAATCCTCTCTCCTTAATCTTTAAATATAAATGTGTTTCTATGCCTGTGTGCTTCTTCACAACTGCATTGCTACATTATAGTAGCACACTAAAGCGCCATTGTAAAGAGCAGGGGAAAAAGTTGCGCAATTGACACTGTCTTTTCTATATCCTATAATAAACAATTGATAATAACTGTGAGAGAGGATTATTCCATGAAAACAACAGCCAAAGGATTAATGATTGCAGCTCTGCTGATTCTGCTGATCACAGGATGTACAACTACGGGAAATGTTCCCGGACCGGCGGAGGGTACCACCCTCGACACTTCCAGTGATCTGACAGCTGTGAAAGGCTCCGGCGTACTGAAGATCGGCGTCCTACCGGGAGAGCCGGTATTTTACCAGGAGAATAAGAAGCAGGAAGAAGAGGGAGAATGGTCAGGTTTCGGAGCGGAACTTGCCTATGGGTTTGCACAGACTATGGGGCTTCAGCCGGAATTTGTGGAGACCAGCCTGGAGGAGGCACCGGAACTTTTGAAGGAGAAGAAGATCGACTGCCTCTGGGGAAGAGGGCTGACCGGGGAAACTGCATCAGGAAAGATGTTATGTACCAGACCTTATTTGAAAAATAAGCTGGCTATCGTGGTTCATTTTAAGAATAAGGACAGAGAGCGGTGTACTAACAGGGACAAGCTTACCAAGATGAGGGAGTTTGTTGTGGTAGCCGGTTCCAAAGGGGAGGAAAAGGCCAGAGAACTGGGGGCTAATTATTCTACAGAGCCCGATATTGTACACTGTCTTCTTCGTGTGGCCGCCGGAACGGCCAGCTGCGCTCTGGTGGATGTGCTGGACAGCACTTCTATGGTGGGAGACGGTACGGAATACGAGAACCTGGTGTATACTGTGACTTTTGATCTGGAAGATTACTGCGTCGGATTCAGAGATCAATCGGATATCCTGCCGGAGCTGGAACAGTATTTTGCGGACGTCTACGAGGACGGATCGATGAATACCATCGCCAAAAAATA
>CACXGS010000359.1 GCA_902767195.1 uncultured Lachnospiraceae bacterium
ATTCATAGGGGTTCGTTCCTTCACCCTCTTGCCCTTCCTGGCCGTCCTGCCCGTTTCCGTACTGGGGATCCTGGCTGTTGCCTCCGTCCTGGAAATCCTGGCCGTTCTGGGAATCCTGGTTTTCCGACTTATTTTCTGTAGCAAAGTCACTCTTCTTTCCAAGAGTAACCTTGATATCTTTCTCTTTGTACTCACCACTCTGGTCTGCGCGCTTCACAGTTACGGTAACGTCTTTCCCGGCTTTCAGGATGGAGATCTTCTCCTTCAGCCCCTTCATGGTAGAAACATCATTTCCGTTAAACTTAACGATGATATCACCGTAGGAGACACCTGCCTTCTCTGCCGGAGATCCGCTGACAACCTCTGTTACATAGATGCCCATCGGCATGCCAAGCTGCTGGGAATAGGTCTTATCAATGGTTTTTCCTACAACGCCGAGGAACGCCTGGTCCTTCTCATCCACCTGCTCTGCATTCATGAGGGTCTCAAGAATGGACTTTGCGCTGGAAATCGGGATCGCGTATCCCATACCCTCAACCTGGGTATCGGAAAGCTTGGCGTTGTTGATACCGATCACATTTCCCTGGGTGTCGATCAGAACGCCGCCACTGTTTCCGGGATTGATCGCTGCATCCGTCTGAAGCAGGGTCATCGTGCCGTCCGTGAAGGATACTTCTCTGTCTAAGGCGCTGATCACGCCGGTAGTTACGGACTGGCCATAGCCAAGGGCGTTGCCGATCGCGATCACAGACTGGCCTACCTTCAGTTCCTCTTTATCGTTAAGAACCGCTACCTTGATCACATTCAGGGTATCTTTCTTGATGTCACTCAGGTTGACGGAAACTACCGCGAGGTCCGCCTCCGTATCCTGACCGACGATCGTGGCCGGTGCTGTTGTTCCATCAGAAAATGCCACGGTAAGCGATGTGGAATTGGCAACAACATGGGCGTTGGTAGCTACCATCAGTTTGTCTTTTGTCTTTGCGATGATAAAACCGGATCCGGCTCCCTCGGACTGGGTAGTCTCTCCAAAATAACCGGTGGTCCGGTACATGCCGTTGATGGAAACAACGGAAGGCATCACTTTATCTACAACTGCGGAAACATCCGTTGCGGTAACCGCGGAAGAAGCTGCGGTATTGGCGCTTGCTTCCTGGCCGGCTGTGCTGCCGGACTCTGCGCTTCCGCCTGCCTGGGCCTGGGTCTCGCTCTCTTTGGTAGTCGCCTCGATCTCAGTGGATCTGCCGCCGATCAGGTGGTCTGCCGCGGTATTCACACCGAAAGCAACAGCCCCGGATACCAGACCGAATACCGCCGCTCCCGCGACGATTTTCGCTATCGTTTTGCCAAATGAATTCTTTTTCCTTCCTCCGTTGCCGCCTGGTCCTTCATCCCTGTAATTTCCGGAATCATAAGAGGGCCTTCCGGAGTAATCGGATGACGTGCCCTGATAGGTATACCGGGCTCTCACAGAAGGTTCCGGGCGGGCTGGCTGTTGCGGGCTGCCTTCCTGTTCCGGGCTGGCTGCCTGTTCCTGGTTCCCGGTATGATTCTCCGTATCTGCCGGGATCACTTGATCTGTAGTCTCTTCCCGGTTTTCCGGTTCAGGATCCATATTATCCGGGTCATTATTTTCTAAATCAGTATTCTCCAGATCATTATTCTCATAGTTGTTCCATTCAAATTCACTCATGTCTGGGTCTCCTTTCCATAGGTATATTCTGATACATTTTCTTTATGATCTGCTATAAGAAAATGTATTTATGTTTTATTTTTTCATCTCCCAAATCTTATCAACTATCTGTGTAAAAAATGTGTTTAAATCTTGTTTTAAAAATGAAACATCTTACGAAAATCTAAATTTTTTACGTTCTTTCACGAAAGAACGCTTAAATTTTCGGTTTTTCCATCAAAAAAACAGAAATATTTCTTGTAGAATAGCTCAGAATATTGTATCATAGATTAGAAAAAAATCCCATATGATTGAGATTTTTCAGGAGGAATCCCATGATAAAAGAAAATCAAAAGTACTTCAACCGATTTCATATATTGCTTGACGCGATCGTGATCTACGCATCATTTTGTCTAAGCTATTATATTCGGTTCAAGTGTCCTTTTTTGAAAGGGGTTTTCCCTCAATCCGGTTACTACAGGAAACTCTGGCAGTATCAGACCCTGCTGGCCGCGATCGTGCCCATTTATCTGATGCTCTACGCCAGCTTCAACCTGTATAAGCCAAAAAGATTTCGGGATCGTTACGCGGAGATCGCCAACATTTTTAAAGCGAATACCGTCGGGATCATCTGTGTACTGATGATCATTTTCTTCTTCCGGATCGAACATGTACCAAGAAGTCTGCTGCTTCTGTTCTATGTACTGTCCACCGCTCTTTCCCTGATCGAGAGAACGATCATCCGGAATATCCTGGAAAAGGCCCGCCAACGAGGGAATAACCTGAAACATATCATCATCATCGGCTTCAGCACTGCCGCGGAGGCATATATTGACCGTGTGAAAGCGAACCCTCAGTGGGGCTACAAGATCCACGGCATATTTGATGATAATATGGGGCCGGACTTTAATTATAAGAACATATACTGTATCGGCAAGCTGGATGACCTGGAAAAGTTCCTGGCCAACACCAACATGGACGAAGTTGCGATCACCCTGAGCCTGAAGGAATACTACAAACTGGGGGACATCGTCTCTATCTGTGAGAAATCAGGAGTTCACACCAAGTTTGTTCCGGACTACTACAAATTTATCACGACCAATCCGGTTACCGAGGATCTGAACGGACTCCCCGTTGTCAACATCAGGAACGTCCCTCTGACCAACACGACCAACCGGGTGATCAAGAGGCTCATGGATATTATCGGATCCATTCTCTGCATTATCATCTTCTCTCCGATCATGGCGGTTGTCGCGATACTGGTCAAGAGAAGTTCCCCGGGTCCCATCCTGTTCGTTCAGGAAAGGATCGGGCTGCACAACAAACCTTTTAAGATGTACAAGTTCCGGTCCATGGGAGTGCAGTCCGCCAGCAAAGAGAAAGAAGGCTGGACGACGCAGGGCGATTCCCGTGTCACACCGGTGGGCAAAGTCATCCGGTCTACCAGTCTTGATGAGCTGCCCCAGCTTTTCAATGTTCTGAAAGGAGATATGAGTCTCATCGGCCCGAGGCCGGAGCGTCCCCAGTTCGTTGAAAAGTTCCGTGAAGAGATCCCGAGATACATGATCAAACACCAGGTTCGCCCGGGTATGACCGGATGGGCCCAGGTAAACGGATACCGTGGTGACACTTCCATCGAAGGCAGGATCGATCACGACTTGTTCTATATTGAAAACTGGACCCTTGGCTTTGACATCAAGATTTTGTTTATGACTGTCTACAAGGGATTCATCAATGAAAATGCATATTAGTGAAATACTTGTCTCCTGAAAAACGTTCCCTTTGCTTTTCAGGAGGCAATCTTTTTGGAGGTCAGACAATGAGTTTTTTAGATAAGAATAAGAATGCCAAAGACTTTCTGGATCAGCTGGATCCCGATGGCACAGACGAGGTCCAGCCCAAAAAACCTCGGAAAAAGAGTACGGTAAGCTACCGTCATTCCAGCCACGATTCCGGCCGTAAGACCAGGACATCTGCCAAAACAACCGGTAAAACACGGCAGGCAGTCAAAACCCAAGCCGGTAATGCCGGTAACGGGCCGGAAGAACAGGCTGCGCCGGAAGCAAAGACCAAACCCTACAAGGAGCCGGCGAAGAAGCAGCCGGAAAAACCAAAGAAAAAGCAGGGCTGCCTGACTCCGGTCATTATCCTTCTTGTCATCATCGCCCTTTTCTACGTCGTGGTCAGAGCCAGTCTGGCCGGCGCCTTCAGCAGGATGGAAAGAACGCCCCTGACCAAAGAGAATCTGGAAGTGAACACAACGGACAAAAACATGAAGGGCTACCAGAATATCGTGCTTTTCGGTGTGGATAATCAGGACAATGTGATCAGCGATATCGGATCAAGAACAGACTCCATCATAATCGCCAGCATCAAAAAATCAAACAAAAAAGTAAAGCTGATGTCCATCTACCGTGATACCTATGTCAGCATTGACGGCAACTATGACAAGATCAATGCCGCTTATTCCTACGGCGGCCCGGAGATGGCGATCCGGACGATCAACCGCAACCTGGACCTGAACATCACCGACTTCGCCACCGTCAACTTCAAGGCTCTCGCAGATGCGGTGGATATCCTTGGAGGGATCAAACTGACCATCAAGGATGAGACAGAGCTCAAGAATCTGAATGATTATATCGGAAACATGAACAAGATCAACGGCGGCGACTCTGAAAAGTTCGACGAGCCGGGAACCTACACCTTCGACGGCAACCAGGCCGTTGCCTACTCCAGGATCCGCTATATGGCCGGTGGTGACCACGAAAGAGCAAACCATCAGCGACTGGTGATCCAGGGTATCATGAACAAAGCCAAAACCAGGCCCTGGAAGATCCCGGAACTGACCAGCGTCGTTCTCCCTCAGTGTAAGACCAGTCTCTCAAGCAACGAGATGGCAAGCCTCACCATGTCCATGATCCGCATGGATCTGGGTGACTCGGAAGCCTACCCCTTCCACTCCGTGGATGAGCGCTACAATGGCATCTACTACGGTTTCCCGATCACCGTGGAGTCTAATGTGAAACAGGCCCATGAGCTTTTGTTTGGAACAGAGGATTACAGCCCTTGCGAAGAACTGACCAGGATCAGTGAAAAAGTCAAGGTTGTGACTGATGCTTTGGGGTATTAAATAGTTTGAATATTAATAGTTTAACAAATATAATCGCCTGGGTACCATGAGTCAGTCAAGAACAGGCTTCGTAAATGGACTGCTTAAGCACTCTTAAAATCCGTTTCTGTTCAGCTCCTCTCCTAGACGCACTTCGTTTGGACGACGTCGAGGAGCTTGAAACGGATTTTATTCGTTGTAAGCAGTTGCCATTTACTCAGAACAGTTCTTTCCTGATCTCATGGTACCCAGGCGATTATTTTAAAACTATTA
>CACXGS010000360.1 GCA_902767195.1 uncultured Lachnospiraceae bacterium
AACAGATCACCATGGACCACTCTCTTGTGGAGGAGCTGGTCCGGGCGGGAGAGCTGAGTCCCTTAGAGAGCAGGAATCATCCTCAGAAGAACATAATTACCAGAGCAGTAGGTGTCTCAGACACTCTGACGCCGGATTTCTTCAAGATTCAGATGGAGAAAGGCAGCAGAATCCTTCTGTGCTCCGACGGCCTGTCCAATATGGTGGATGACGAAGATCTCTCGGAGATCCTTTCCAAGGAAGATTCCGAGGAGGAACTCGCAGGCAGATGCATCGATGAGGCTCTCTTTTACGGCGGCGTGGACAACATTGCCGTTGTAATAGCCCGTCGGGATGATGGGAGGTGACCCGGATGCTTCAAGTGGGTTATATACTGGGGAACCGGTATGAGATTCTGGAGCATATCGGCACCGGAGGAATGTCGGATGTCTACAAGGCATGGGATTCCGCCTCTGAACGCTATGTTGCCATCAAGGTTCTCCGCAGGGAAAATTATGAAGATGAGACGCTGGTAAAAAGATTTATGACCGAGGCGGAAGCCACCGCCATGCTGGACCATCCCAATATCGTAGGCATCTATGATGCCGCCTTTACCGACGGTGTTCACTATATCGTGATGGAGCTGGCGGAGGGAATGACTCTCAAACGCTATATCCGCCGATACAGCCGGCTCAGTGCCAAGGAGACAGTGGATATCGCCATACAGATCGCCAAGGGTCTGGAGGCGGCTCACGAGAAGAATATCGTTCACCGTGACATCAAGCCCCAGAATATCCTTGTCTCTGACAGCGGCAAGGTCAAGATCACAGATTTCGGTATCGCAAAAGCCGCCACCGGCGATACCATATCCTCCAATACCATGGGTTCCGTTCATTATCTGTCACCCGAGCAGGCTAAGGGAGGATATGTAGACAAGCGCAGTGACATTTATTCTCTGGGTATTACCATGTATGAGATGGCCGTGGGAAAAGTCCCCTTTGACGGAGACAATAATGTGGCCATTGCCCTTATGCATATAAAAAATGAGATCACACCTCCCAGACAGTACTATCCCGATATACCGGAGAGCTTGCAGCGGATTATTTTAAAATGTACTGCCAAGAAGCCTCTCCACCGCTATCAGAGTGCCAGGGAGCTGATCCTTGACCTGCAGAAGGTCTTTATCTCACAGGATGGGAATTACGTTTTTATCGCTGATTCGGAGCAGGACGGCTCACCGACGATCAAGAGGGATATGAAGGAAATAGAGACCATCAAGCAATCCCTCAGGCAGAACAGGACAGAGGACGGGGAAGATCCCAGCCAGATCCCGGATAACCGGGACTACGAAGACAATGATATAGAGGAGAACGGAGAAGACGATTCCGAGGACAAGCCTTTTACCAATGTGATCCGGATCTTTATGATTCTGATGGGCGTTCTTCTGGCCGGTGTTCTCTTATATGCCATCGGGTCTGCCCTGTCAGGAATCAACGTAGGCAAACCCGGCGACGATGAAACAGAGAAGATTATAGAAGCGACTACCGGAAACGTAGAGGTTATCGATGAAGATCTGGTAGAAGTTCCAAATGTCATGAACATGACCAGGAAAAAAGCCCGGAATACTTTGAAGAAACAAGGTTTCAAGGTAGAGTTCCAGTATGGAAAGTACTACTCTGACAAGGACAACGGACTGGTAGTAGTGGCCCAGAATCCGGAAGCCGGTGAGGAAGTCCAGAAGGAAAGCGTCGTCACCCTCACTCTGGGTGTGGACGAAGCAAGCTATGTCGAGATCCCTGATCTGTTAGGCCTTAAAGAGAAGAAAGCCGAGAAGAAACTGAAAGAACTGGGTCTTAAAGTGAATCTGGCTTACGCCACCAGTGACACCATAGAAGCCGGTTATGTTATGGCCCAGAATCCCGTAGGCGGAGCGAAAGTAGCCAAGGGATTTGCCGTGACCATTACCGTCAGCAAAGGACTGGAGGAAGTTCGTGTTCCTTCCCTCTATGGTATGTCCCGGACAGCTGCCCAGCGGCAGCTTGAGAGCGTAGGTCTGGAGCTGGGTGATGTCTCCAGTGACTACAGTGGTGATGTGGGCGTCAATGACGTCATCGACCAGAGTGTGGATGCCGGTACCTATGTTGAGAAGGGGACCAAAGTATCCATCGTCATCAGCCTCGGAGAACCCACCAGGATTCGCTACGAAGGGAAACTGACCATAACAGACAGCCCCTTTGAAGGAGATGAATCCGGTATGGTGGAGCTGGTTCTTTCCCAGGGCGGAGAAGAGACCGTGATTTACAAGGAAAGAAGGCTTTCGGCCGATGATTTCCCCTTATCCCTGACCTTTGAGGGACTGGAGAGCGGATCCGGCATCGTAATCATGAGAATTGACGGAAAAGACGTGAAGGAGTATGAGGTCCAGGTGGAGGCTATCGCAGGATGACAGGTAAGATTATCAAAGGAGTCGGCGGACTGTATTATGTTTATCTGGAGGGAAAAGGACTCTATGCCTGCAGGGCCAAGGGAATCTTCCGCAAGAAGAAGATCCGGCCCTGTGTGGGCGACCTGGTGGACGTGGAGATCCTTGACGAGAAGGATAAAGAAGGCAGTCTCACTGTGATCCATCCCCGCCGGAATAAACTGACAAGGCCTATGGTAACCAATGTGGATCAGGCAGTGGTCCTTTTTGCCCTGCATGATCCCGACCCCAACTTCCATCTGCTCAACTGCTTTCTGGTTACCATGGAAAAGCAGGGGATTCCTGTGGCTATCTGTTTTAACAAGAAAGACCTGGCGAAGGAAGAGGAGATGGACCAGATCGCCCGGGACTATGCCCGGTGCGGCTGTCCTGTCATGTTTCTTTCCGCTCAGATGAAGCAGGGATTAGAGGAAATGGAAGACCTTCTCCGGGGGAAGACCAGCGTAATGGCCGGTCCCTCGGGTGTAGGCAAATCCTCTCTCCTCAACTGCATCAGTAAAGACAAACAGATGGAGACCGGCGCCATCAGCGCCAAGATCCGAAGAGGGAAACACACCACCAGGCATTCCGAACTGATCCACATCGGACCGGACACTTACCTGATGGATACTCCCGGGTTCAGTTCTCTCTACCTTGACAATATGGAGAAAGAGGATCTGAAAGCATATTTCCCGGAGTTTGAGGAGTATGAAGACCACTGTCGTTTTCTGGACTGCAGCCATATCAGCGAACCGGACTGCAGCGTGAAAGATGCCCTGGAGCGGGGCGAGATCAGCAGACTCCGGTACGACGACTACTGTATGTTTTACGAAGAACTGAAACAGAGGAAAAAATATTGAATATGAATGTATTGATAATTAGCGGAGGCACTGTTAATAAAAAGACAGCAGCCTCCCTTCTTTCTAAAGAGAAGTATGATATGATTCTTGCTGCCGATGCCGGACTTGCCGTCTGTCATGACCTGGGGATCCATCCTACAGAGGTCCTGGGGGACTTTGACAGCCTTAAGAACCAGGAACTTCTGAAGTCCTGTCAGGAACGAGGCATTACGATACACCGTTATGACAGCCATAAAGACTACACGGATACCGAT
>CACXGS010000361.1 GCA_902767195.1 uncultured Lachnospiraceae bacterium
AGCGTAAAATAGATTTTCTTCATTGCTGTTTTCCTCCACTTCTATCCGATGTCCCTGGTCAATTATATGGCAGTTCATCATCGAATCCCTCTGGAATATTCATAAATCCGGACTCATCAACAGGTGGTTTTGACGCTTTTTTCTGCTGCTGTCTTTTGTCACCGGCAGATTGTGCATTCGCAGCCTTGCTTTCCGCAAATTCCTGCTCATCCACAATCACATCGGTGGTATATACTTTCTGTCCATCCCGGTTGATATAACTGCCGGTCTGGATTCGGCCGGTCAGTGCGATCTTTGTCCCCTGATGCAGATATTTTTCGGCAAATTCAGCGCTTTTTCCAAATGCGACGCAGCTGATAAAATCAGCACTGGCTCCGGATTGATCATCCTCGTCCCGCTTTGCAAAACGACGGTCGACAGCGAGAGTATATCTGGCAACTGCAGTTCCATTATCACCGGCAGAATACCGGACAACCGGGTCACGGACAAGACGGCCCATCAGGATTACTTTATTCATGTATTGGATCCTCCTTCTATAAATTCATAAACATACACACAAATACCTTCCATATCAGCAAGAAGCTTTTCTGTTTCTTTGGCTTCTTTATCAAATTTTCCCCAGAATACCTTTCTCCCAGAAATAATCCAGGAAGCCTTCCATATCATAGGCCTTTGTTATCTCGCTGTTTTCCTGATGCACCCGCATATATTCGTCTTTATCCGATCTTTTAACAGGCCGGATCAGGTACTGATCGTTTTCAATCGTGAAATTCAATATCCAATCCTCCCCTCATTAACCAATACCCGCCGTTTACGAAGCCGTGGTCCTGTCCTTTCCCGGTGCAGATATCCTCCAGGTACTCCTCGTAGGCGCCAAAGTCATCATACTCGATGTGTGGTTTCCCCTTTTCCATTCTCGTATCCCCCTTATCATAAACATTGTTCTTATAGTAAAGCCTTTCTCCTATGCTTTATCCCTCCAGGAACTCGCGGTAATCTTCTTCCGAAGCAAAAAGCATATATTCACCGTTAACATATCCCATATACCCGGTCTCTGTCGTATATCCCTTCATAGTTCTCCTGCCTCCTCTGCTTCCCGTTTCCCTGTCTCTGAATACATTATTGCATATATGGTGTGCATATAATCTGACACCATGCAATTATCGGTTACTCTTCTTCATAGTGGAATATTTCCTCCACCGGCTTTTCAAAGAAAGTGGCTAGGTCAAAGACGATCTGGTAGGTAGGATTCTGGTACTGGCCCCTCTCCAGTTTCCCTACGGTTTCCCTTGTGATCCCCACACAATCAGCAAGTTCCTGCTGATTGATATGTTTCTCTTTCCTGCACTCTTTTATCGTGTTTTTCAATACCCTCATCTCTATCACCCCTCAAATAATAGATTAACGGATTCTTCTCCACACTTTTATTGTGCCACAGATGGTGTGCATAAAATCTGACACCATGCTGGATTTTGATCTCAATATCCGGCAGCTGCCCTGCCGGATGAATCCCATGATTTCATCTGCGTAACGGTAATTGAATATGACCTGCTCCGGTGAGGAGCCAGGATATATTTATGTTCCTGGCACCCTCACGGAATGGCTGGTTTTTCTTTATCATTAATGTCGTTTTCAGCAGAAGGATAATTTTCTGAAGCCTGCATTGCTTTCTTCCAGCATAAGGAAAAGGGAATCCAGCCGTTTTCGCGCTTCCTTCCTTTCCGTCCGGACCGCCATGATACGGCTCCTCTCGCTGGTGAATGAAGTCAGTTTTCGTCCGCTTTTCTGTGCCTCGCGGAAGCGGTCATGTTCATAAATGTACGTGCAGAGCGAATTGATGGTCCGGGCATGTGCACAGTCTGTCTGACGGTGATAGTGTTCGTTCTGAGGCTTATCAAAGCAGACAGGTTCATCCGAATCATTCCGATGATACAGCGCTATTTTTTCTTCCTTTTTGCTGTAGACCAGTTTCCAGCAGCTGATGGATGTTTTGATGTACAGAATCCCATCAACCATACGGAACTTCATTCCGTATTTCCGGTCGTAATAATTCAGGGAACACCATTCCTGTTCGAACAGGAATGCCATCCGGTTGCAGCATTTACAGGGGCGGTAACCG
>CACXGS010000362.1 GCA_902767195.1 uncultured Lachnospiraceae bacterium
CGCTTACAAAGATGTCTGTGACTTCGCGGAGATTATTCCGGTCAGTGCTCTGACCGGCAATAATACGGAAGATCTGATCTCGTCCATATTTACATATCTTCCGGAAGGTCCCATGTATTATGATGAGGATACCATTACGGATCAGCCGGAGAGACAGATTGTGGCAGAATTGATCCGGGAGAAGGCCCTCCGGCTTTTAAGTCAGGAGATTCCTCACGGTATCGCTGTGGTAGTGGAGAGGATGAAGTCCCGCAAGAAGGGTAATATAGTGGATATCGACGCAGTCATCGTCTGCGAGAGAGATTCCCATAAGCGCATCATCATCGGCAAACAGGGCTCCATGATCAAGGAGATCGGGTCCCAGGCACGCCGGGAGATTGAGAATATGCTGGATCAGAAAGTGAATCTCAAACTCTGGGTCAAGGTCAGAAAAGACTGGCGCGACAGCGATATTCTTTTAAAGAATTACGGATATAATAAAAAGGATCTATGAGCAATAAGTTAAAAGTGACAGGGATCGTACTCAGTGAATTTCCTCTGGGGGAAAGCGATAAAAGGCTGACCATTCTCACAAAGGAGATGGGAAAGATCCCTGTGATCGCCAAGGGCTGCCGCAAGGCTACAAGCCGTCTCCATGCCATTTCCCAGGCCCTGACTGCCGGGCACTTTGATATATCTGCCGGAAGACAGTATAATTACCTGAATTCCGGGGAATGTATGGATACCTTCGGCTATGTGAAAGATGACCTGGATCGGATACTCTACAGCACCTATTTTGCTGAAGTGACAGAATACTTTGCTGTGGAGGGGCAGAAAGAAGTCCATATGCTGAACCTTTTGTGGGTCACATTTTCCGCTATGAAGAAGCAGTTGATCCCCCTTTCCATGATTCGCAGGATCTTCGAATTCAAGATTCTTCAGTATGCAGGCATGGGAATGGAATGCTTTGTATGTACAGGCTGTGGCTCCGAGGAGAATCTGACCGCAGTTTCTCCCCTCCGGGGAGGAGTCCTCTGCGCCCGGTGTGCCGACGGCAACCGGGGCCATCCCGTCAGTCCGGAAGTGATCCACGCCCTTCAGTATACCGCCTGGGCCGATCTGACCAAAGTTTACTCCTTCTCCCTGAAAGAGGAAGTCAGGATCGACTATGAGTGGATTATCGGGCGATTCTTCACTGTTCAGGCCGATCATCATTTCCGATCTTCGGATATGCTTGATATGTTGCATTAGTGCTCTTATCTAACAATTGTCGGAACCAATCACCGACAATTGGGAAAAGAGCTACAGTTCAACATAGCACTGAAAATCAACCTTGCATTCCCCATCCTTTCATGTTAGCATCATAGGGGAATAGCGATTTAAGGCTATAATATAAATAATTTAGAGTAAAGAGGTAATATTTATGGAAAAAACAATGGACAAGATCATTGCAGTCTCTAAGGCAAGAGGATTTATCTACCAGGGTTCTGAGATTTACGGAGGTCTCGCCAATACATGGGATTACGGCAATCTCGGTGTAGAGTTGAAGAACAACATCAAGAGAGCCTGGTGGAAGAAGTTCATACAGGAGAGTCCCCATAATGTAGGCGTGGACTGTGCCATTCTGATGAATCCCCAGACCTGGGTTGCATCCGGACATCTGGGAGGATTCTCTGACCCGTTGATGGACTGTAAGGAATGTAAGGAGCGTTTCCGCGCGGATAATCTGATCGAAGATTTCGCCAAGGAGAACGGCATCGCTCTGGAAGGGTCCATTGATGGCTGGTCCCATGACAAGATGAAGGCATTTATCGACGATCATAACGTTCCCTGCCCAAGCTGCGGGAAACATAATTTTACAGACATCAGACAGTTCAACCTGATGTTCAAGACATTCCAGGGCGTGACGGAAGATGCCAAGAATACGGTTTACCTTCGTCCGGAGACAGCCCAGGGTATCTTTGTCAACTTCAAGAATGTCCAGAGGACATCCAGGAAGAAATTACCCTTTGGTATCGGACAGATCGGTAAGTCCTTCCGTAACGAGATTACTCCGGGTAACTTTACTTTCCGTACCAGAGAGTTTGAACAGATGGAGCTGGAGTTTTTCTGCAAGCCGGATACCGATCTTGAGTGGTTTGCCTACTGGAAAGATTTCTGTGTAAACTGGCTCAAAGAACTTGGCCTGAAAGAGGAAGAGCTCAAGCTGAGAGATCATGACAAAGA
>CACXGS010000363.1 GCA_902767195.1 uncultured Lachnospiraceae bacterium
AAGACTCGACTATCATTTGCTGAATTACAAGTTCATGGCTGCTGCCGAGTATATGGGCATGATGGCCCTGCTCGCGGCCACCATGGCCATCGGTATCGCCGGCAACGGATCCCAGAGATGGCTGAGTGTCGGACCCATCAGCTTTCAGCCTTCAGAGCTGGCTAAGATTGTGATCATTGTTTTTCTGGCCTGGTACCTGACCAATAATGTCGTTGATATGCAATACTGGACGACTCTGTGGAGGCCCGTTGTCATTTCCCTTTTTATCATTGGCATTGTTGCCGTGGAGAACCTGTCGACGGCAGTTATTCTGATGGCCATTATGGTTATCATGATATTCGTGGTGAATCCCAGTGTCTTTCCTTTTATTCTGCTGGGAATCCTGGGGGCAGGAGGGATTGCCTTCATGGTTATGCAGCAGGGATACCGGATGGCACGTTTTGAAGTCTGGCTTCACCCGGAGACAGCGGAGAACGGCGCCCAGACCATGGCGGCCCTTTATGCTATAGGATCCGGAGGATTGTTTGGCAAGGGCCTGGGGCAGAGCATGCAGAAAATGATTCTGCCGGAGGCCTACAATGACATGATCTTTTCGATCATCTGCGAGGAGCTGGGACTGTTTGGAGCCATTTGTGTGCTGCTTCTTTTTGCGGCACTTTTGTGGAGATTCCTGATTATCGCCCTGACTTCCAGGGACCTTTTCGGGTCTTTGATCGTAATCGGAGTGATGGCCCACCTTGGCTGTCAGGTGTTTGTTAATATTGCGGTGGCATCCAATCTGGTGCCCAATACCGGAATACCCCTTCCCTTTATCAGTTACGGAGGCAGTTCCCTGGTGTTCCTTCTGATCGAGATGGGTCTGGTCCTGTCTGTGTCCAGATATATCAGAATTAAGAGGTAGTTTGGCAAGATGAGTGAGAAGAGAAAGAGACGGTTTTCCGGCAAATGGCGGGCTCGCCGCAGGAGGATCAGGAATCTGCTGCTGGTGTGCCTGGTTCTGGCTATCCTGCTGGGAGCTTACGGAATCTATCATTTTTATTCCACGGATAAGATTGAGGTGGAAGGAAATGTGACCTATACCGCCGGGGAGATCACCCGCGCTGTAGAAGAGGACGAATTCATTCCCAATAATATGTTTATGATCCTGCACAACAGGATTTTTCATCTTCAGTACCTTCCTTTTGTGGAGAAGATGACGATGACTACGGGAGATTCCACCCACACCCTGAAAATAAAGGTGAAGGAAAAATACAGGGCAGGAGTCTTTGAGCACATGAACCGTTTCTATTATTTCAATGAGAACGGCTATGTCATGGAAAGCCGTAATTCCCTGTTTAACAATGTTCCCATTGTACTCGGGCTCCGTTTTAAGGACGTGGAGCCGGAGTCGAAGATGGAAGTCAGGGAGAACTGTTTTGATTTCATCGTTGCCCTGGTGCAGGAGATCAAGAGCAATCATCTTGACATTTCCGAGATCCGTTTCCGCAGTGAGAATGATGTTGTGCTGATCTCCGGCAATTATAAAATACATATCGGTCCGGATCGTGACCTGAACGGGAAAATGACCCGGATTCCGGCTCTGATAGAATCCATATCCAAAGAACACTCCTCCGGAGTGATCGATCTTCACCTCTATGATGAAGATAAAAAATATATCACCTTCCGGGAGTAAAACAGGGGAAAACACCAGATGTAGTCCCTCTGACACTGAAATATCACAAAATAATGAAAAAAATATAACATTTTAGTTGAATATTTTTAAGAAAAAAAGTATTATAGAAGTAAGTTGGCTGAGTTTGTGAATAGTAATTATTCACAGGAAAAAGGAGGATGTAACCTTGCTGGAAATTATGACAAATGAAGAATTAGGACAGGCGAAGATTTTGGTAGTTGGTGTCGGCGGTGCCGGCAACAATGCGGTGAACCGTATGGTGGACCAGTCCATCGAGGGAGTGGAGCTGATCGGAATCAACACAGATCAGCAGGCACTGAATCTTTGTAAAGCGGAAACCAGAGTACAGATCGGTGAGAAGCTTACCAAGGGACTGGGTGCCGGAGCTAAGCCTGAGATTGGTGAAGCAGCCGTTCAGGAGAACCGCGAGCAGATTACCGAGCTGGTGAAGGAAGCAGACATGGTATTTGTTACCTGCGGTATGGGCGGAGGAACAGGAACCGGTGCTGCTCCTATTGTTGCTGAGATTGCAAAGGAACAGGGTATCCTTACGGTAGGTATTGTGACGAAGCCTTTCTCCTTTGAAGGAAAGGTCCGTATGAACAATGCTTTCTCAGGAATTGACCGCCTGAAAGATAATGTTGATACATTAATTATCATTCCTAATGACAAGCTCCTTCAGATTTGTGACAAGCGTGCAAAAGTAGAAGATGCTTTCGCCAAGGCAGACGAAGTGCTTCAGCAGGGAGTTCAGGGTATTACCGACCTGATCTTTAAGCCGGGTCTGATTAACCTTGACTTTGCCGATATCCAGACGGTTATGCGTGATAAGGGCATCGCTCATATCGGAATCGGTGTCGGACATGGCGATGACAAAGCTCTCGAGGCCATCAAGGCAGCTATGGACAGCCCGCTTCTGGAGACTACGGTTAGCGGCGCTTCAGATATTATCATTAACTTCTCCGGCGATGTGGGAATCCAGGAAGTTTACGAGGCAGTGTCTTACATGACAGATGTTGCCGGTGATGAGGCGAATATCATTTTCGGTAATGTAGATAGTGATGATCTTCCCGAGGATGAAGTAAGCATTACCATTATCGCTACAGGTCTTCAGGATGTTTCCGGCACAGGAACCCGGAAGAAGGCAGCCCCCAAGGCTGACAAGAAGCCGGCAGCTGAGGGAGAAGCCAAAGAAGAAGGTCCTGTCTACAAGGAGAATGCTTCCGTAAGTCCCAGAGCTGAAGCAGAGGAGAATGTCCGTGCTTCCCGCTCGGATGATAATGAAGTCGGAATCAAGATTCCGGAGTTTTTATTAAGAAGATAAGAGAATAACCTGTTATTTTTATAGAGAGGAGATGCGCCAATGGGAGCAGAGATACTGTGTGTTGGAACGGAATTGCTTCTGGGGGATATCGTGAATACGAATGCCCAGTATATATCGAAGAAGCTGGCTCAGCTTGGAATTGACCTGTATTATCATACAGTAGTGGGAGATAATGCAGAGCGTCTGGCCAATGCTCTTTCCGTGGCGCTTTCCCGGTCGAATCTCATTATCATGACCGGCGGCATGGGCCCTACCAAGGATGATCTTACCAAGGAAGTGACGGCCCACTTTTTCGGAAAGAAGCTGGTCTTTGATGAGAAGATTTATGAACAGATCAAAGTCAAGTTGTCCGCGTACGGGATCACACAGATGACGGATGGCCAGAGGAAGCAGGCTATGGTTCCTGAGGATTCTATCATTATTGAGAATCCGGAAGGGCTGGCCCCCGGCATTATTATGGTCAAAGAGGGAGCAGCAGTCGTTATGCTTCCCGGACCGCCCAAGGAGATGAAGGCTCTTCTGGAGAAGGCTTCGGACCTCTTCCTTAAGAGACTTTCCGATCATGTATTCGTGTCCATCAACATCAAGTGCAAAGGACCGGATGAGATGCCCTTAAAGGAGATCGGAGAAGGACCTATCGCAGATCTTCTGGGCGACATTCTTGACAGTACTAATCCCACAGTAGCTACTTACGCCAAGGAAGACGGCTGTCTGATCCGTGTGACTGCATCAGGAGAGACCAGAGAGAAAGCGTTGATCATCATGAAGCCGGTCGTGACCAGGATCGCGGAGATTCTGGGCAATAAGATTGCCTGGGTCAAGGAAGATAATTAGGATCTTGCCGATCTGTTGTTATCGGGCTTACTGCTTGTACATACAAAGAAATATTACAAAATCATAGCATTCGGAAACAGCTGGTCTGTTTCCGGATGTTATCTTTTGCAAAAAGAGGAAATGCACATGGCTCAGAACCTGCTAGAAATGATTGATATATCCAAAAAATTCGGAGATACTCTTGTTCTGGATGAGTTTGACCTTGAGATTAAGGAACAGGAATTTATTACCCTTCTGGGGCCTTCCGGCTGTGGGAAGACAACAACCCTCAGGATTATTGCCGGCTTTGAAACACCTGATACGGGCCGGGTGATATTTGAGGGAAAAGATATCACCAATGTCCCGGCCAACAAGAGGAATCTGAATACGGTTTTCCAGAACTATGCCCTGTTTGAGCATATGAATGTGGAAGAGAATATTGCTTTCGGTCTCAGAATCCAGAATAAATCCGATGCCTATATCCGGGACAAGATCTCCTATGCATTAAAGCTGGTGAATCTGGAAGGATTTGAGAAGAGAAAACCCCGCTCCCTGAGTGGCGGCCAGCGGCAGAGAATCGCCATTGCCAGAGCTATTGTCAACGAGCCGAAGCTTTTGCTCCTTGATGAGCCTCTGGCGGCTCTGGACCTGAAGCTTCGTCAGAATATGCAGTATGAGCTGATGCGGCTGAAAGAGGAGCTTGGCATCACCTTTGTCTAT
>CACXGS010000364.1 GCA_902767195.1 uncultured Lachnospiraceae bacterium
GGCCGCCTCTTTGCTCTGTCTTAACCTCTGTCTGATCGGTTATAGTGACAGTTTTCTCTTCCCCGGTATAGTTCATTTCCGGAGGCTGACCACCTTGCTTATCATTACCGCTTTGATCTTGCCCGTCCGGTTTCTCCGGTGGCTGACTATTCTGATCCTGCTGATCACTTCCATTCGGTCCGCCCTTCCCGGGCATACTGTCTTCATCCACTTCCTTAATGGTAATCGAATCGTCATCAATCTCTGTCACGATTCCATAGACAGCACTGCCATCATCCGCTAAGGCTGCTGTAGTGGCCTCGCCCAATGCAGCACTTCCGCACCCTGCCAGCAGAGACAGGCTCATGGCAATACTCATAACAAATGCTTTATTCATCTTACTTTTTCTCATAATATATACTCCTTTCAAAAAGTTCATATCTCATTCGATGTCGCGTATATGTTATGAGACACTTATGAACAAACTGTGATGAAATATCCAAGAAACAATGAACTCTGCAAGTATTGCTGACTATTCTGTTCCTTATGGTATGGAAATAAGCCATTTATTTCCCAAACAGATTCTTTACCCGCTTCTTAATCACATCCCAAATGGTCAGGGACCGTCTCATACGGTCGCCGGGGATGTACTTGTTGATGGCCTTAAGAACCCTCTTGGGTTCCTTGCAGGCAAAGGTAAAGTCGCCGTTGGATTTTGTTTTCAGAGCAAATCGGGGAATATAACGCCCGCCGAACATAACAGATGCCGCCACGATCTCCACTTCGTCCCAGGGAATCTGAATGTAATCATGCACATCTCTGTCATTGTAGTATTCAAAAGCCTTGTCGCCGACCATGATCTGGCCGTAGGAATTGATCCCCAGGAAGGAGGTACCCTTCACGACGAGATCCACTGTCTTGTTCATGGACTGGACCAGGCCTTCCTCTTTTTTCTTTTTCCCTTTATTAATTGCCATATACTCTCCTTCGTGTATCTCATATGCCGGTTGCATAGTTGAACTGTATTGCTATCCCCCATCTACAGAAACCGGTTCCGTCGCAGAGGCGTTGCCCACTCCCGGTGAACTATCTGCCTGTTCCGATTGGGGACATAGCCACCGGAGCCCTTTGCGAAGCCGCAGCTTTTTCTAAGTAGCCGACTTTGTGCAGAGTTGTTATCCGGTTTTTCATTCACAGAAAAAAGCCCGGATCACTCCGGGCTTTTGTAATCTGCAGATTATAATAATCCGATAAGATGTCCTAAAATACCAACAATGAACAGAGCGATGATGATAATAATAGGAGATACATTCTTCTTTAACAACCACATACAGAGCAGAGTCAGAAGCAGCGGTACGAATCCCGGAATCAGGGAATTCAGGTTGTCCTGAAGTGTTGTTACCTTAGTAATCGTAGGCTCTAAGGTAGCTCCGCCTGCGTACTGTGTCAGTGCCTGACGGATACCTTCTGTTCCTTCCGGAAGCTTAGCCCAATCAATGAAATTGGGGGAATCTGCTGTGATGGTCGATACAGGAATTACAAAGTTGATACTTACCCAACGTTCTACCAGTGCTCCCAGTACGAACATACCGAGGATGGAAGCGCCCTTGGTGATCTTACCAAGCAGACCGCCGGAAAGGTCCTTTGTGATCTCGGTTCCTACTCTGTAACCAAACTCCTGTGTATACCACATAAATGCATAACGGATTACATTCCAGAGAACGAAGAAAAGGATCGGTCCCAGAAGGCTTCCGGTTAATGCAAGGGATGCTCCCAGAGCACCCAGGATCGGGCGGGCGGTAAACCAGAATACAGGATCACCAACACCGGCCAGAGGTCCCATCATACCGACTTTAACACCCTGGATTGCCTGGTCTTCAACCTTTGCGCCATTGGCACGGTCCTCTTCCAGAGCCAGTGTAACACCCAGGATCGGGGATGCAACATAAGGATGAGTATTAAAGAACTCAAGGTGTCTCTTTAAAGCAGCGGACTGCTCTTCTTTTGTTGTATATAATCTCTTGATTGCCGGGATCATTGCGAAAGCCCAGCCACCATTCTGCATACGCTCGTAGTTCCAGGAACCCTGAAGGAAAGTAGAACGCAAACAAACGGCCATACGATCAGATTTCGATAATTCAATTCTATTTTCTGCCATGTTTCTTACCTCCTTCTATTCATAATCGTCCAGGATGTCTCCCAGAGGATCACCTGTTCCTGCACCTGCTCCACCTGCAGCTGCTTTATTCTCACTCAGTGTAAGGTAAATCAGAGCCATGGATACGCCGATAACACCAAGAGCGATCAGTGTCAGATCGGAAATAGCAGCTACTGCAAAACCGATGGCGAAGAAAGGCCATACTTCTGCAGTTGCCATCATGTTGATAACCATAGCGTAACCTACTGCAACTACCATGCCGCCGCCGATAGCCATACCATCGGATAACCATGCGGGCATCTGAGCCAGAAGACCCTGAACTGCGTCAGCCGGAATGGAAAGCAGAAGAGCTGCGGGAATGGCGATACGAAGTCCCTGGAGACAGATCGCAGCGATCTGCCAGAACTGTACAGCACCAAAGTTGGCTTTCTCTGCAGCATTGTCCATCTGATGAACAATAATTACGGAGATTGTACGAACAACCATGGTCAGGAAAAGACCTGCTACAGCCAGCGGAACTGCGATAGCGATAGCTTCGCCGACACCGGCTTCACCTTTGCCGCCGACAACAAGGATGATCGCGGATGCAACAGATGCAAGAGCAGCATCCGGAGATACAGCAGCACCGATGTTGGCCCATCCAAGGGCAATCAGCTGCAATGAACCGCCGAGGATAATACACTCAGCCGGATGACCGGTCACAATACCGATCAGTGTACAAGCTACCAGTGGCTGATGGAACTGGAACTCATCGAGAATACCTTCCACACCAGCCAGGAAGGCAACCAACACAACTAATATCATTGAAAGAAAATTCATTTCGTTTCCTCCTGTTTTGAATTAGAATTCTACGATTAACTATTGCTGTTTTAAACCTTCACGGGCTTTCTCAAGCAGTGCGTCCATGTTCTCGGGAGAATCTGACGGTACCTTTCGTACATCAAACTCTACTCCATAGGATTTAATCTTCTCAAATGTCTTAATATCTGTCATATCCAGGGAAAGAACTTTGTTTACTGCGAACTTGCCTTTGGTATGAGCCATGGATCCGACATTAAGCTTCTTGATCTCAACGCCGCCCTCAATAGCTGCCAGCGCATCCTGAGGTGTCTCGAAAAGAAGCATAGCTTTGGTACTGCCAAATCGTACATCCTTAAATACTTTGATCATCTTACTAATCGGAACACAGTGTGCCTTTACTCCCGGAGGAGCTGCCTCCATGATCATACGTTTTCTCAGGTTATCACGTGCAACGCCATCCGATACAGCAATAATACGGTCCGGGGCAACTGCCTTGGTCCATCCGGTTGCTACCTGTCCATGAAGCAGACGGGTATCGATACGGGCCAGAACAATTTTGATCTTTCCATCGCCAAGTACGGTTCCCGGAGGGATTGCCTTAGAAAGTGCTGCTTTCGCTTTGTCTTTAATTTTATCCACGGGTGTCTCAACCTTGGGCTCAAGCTCCGTCGGGAATACTTTAACGCCCTCTCTTCCACTGCCGACGATCTGTTTTGCCAGATCATGCGCGGACAAGGATTCGTCCATGCGGGACGCGTAAGCATCAATCAGCATCGGCAGGTTCAGTCCGGCAACCACTGCCCATGTATCCTCGTGTCCGTCAATCAGATTGTTGGCCTGATTGAAAGGTGTGCCGCCCCACAGATCCACCAGGATCAATACCTGTTCGGGATCATCAAAACCGGCAATCGCATCCTCCATCTTCTTGCGCAGATCATCCGGTCCGTCGCTGGGCTGTAAAGTCACTGCAGCGGAGTTGGGCTGATCACCGAAGAGCATGGAGCCAGACATCTTAATACCTTCAGCAAAGTCGCCGTGTGTAGCAAGTAAAATGCCTACCATTTTTTTATCCTCCCTTTCATTAAGATTATTAGTTATTATATAAAAAGTGAAAAGCATCTCACTTTTCACTTATTATAAACTGAACATTTTCTTACGTTTCTCTTATTAGATTTTAACGGAACAGGATAACAAAGTCAATCACTTTATACATGAAAAAACAATCAGACTAAAAAAATAAGGGTGCCCTTTCGGGCACCCTGTCGGCTGCGTTCTCTGATTCGGTCTGCAATCAGATGATTACAGGTTATTAATATACTTTCAGTCCAATCGTTCTGACCTTCTTAAGATGGTTCTGGTCACCACTGGCAGTTACTACGATATAGGCAAAGCCGTCCGTTGTCTTTCTCAGGCCCTGGAATCTTCCGCCGCCGAGGGATACAACATAGGATGTGCTCTTGCTCTCATAGGAGAGGCTGCCATAGTATCCGGTTACCTTAATCTGTGTCACACCACCAAGGGTAATGTGATTGCCGGGGATGATTACATTGAAGTCTTCCTGGATGCTCTTGTCAATGGTAAACTTGACAGTCTTGCTGTTTCTGTAGTGCCCCTTACCCTTAATGATCACGGATGCTTTTCCTGCATTCTTGTTATCCTTGTAGGTGATGGTGTAATCTGTGTTCTCTTTCAGCTTCTTACCGTCATAGCGTACTGTAGCAGTGGGCTTCTTGTAGTCTCCGTCATAAGTATACTGATCTCTGGAGAGAGTAACCTGGCATTTATTGCTGGCAAGATCCTGGGTTCCGACGCTGATCTTGAGAACCTTTTTAGCAGGCTTATAGTTGTCGTTGCCTTCGGCCTCTACGGTAATCTTGACATCACCCATCTTCTTTCCGCGGATCAATCCGTCTTTATCTACAGTAGCAATCTTCTTATCACTGGAAGTGTAAGTAACCTTACCTTTAGCCTTCTTAACCTTGATCTGAAGGGTCTTGTTGATATCTACAAATTCATTAGGTACAGTAACCTTCATGGGGTTCTTAGCCTGGTCAATCTTGTAAGCTTTCTTTACGGTTCCTACATAATTGCCCTTGCCTTTGATAATGACTTTAGCCTTGCCGGCATTGATGTTGTCCTGATAGACTACTTTATAATGTTTGCCCTTCTTCAGAGTCTTTCCTTTGTATTTAACTTTAACTTTCGGCTTCTTAGCCTTTCCGTCATAGGTATATTTTTTCTTGGAAAGAGTGATCTTGGTGTTGGCCTTGGTCATTGCGTATCCTTTAACCTTCACGGTGATCTTCTTGGATGCTGCGTTGTAGTTGTTGTTAGCAGCAGCTTTCACAGTGATGGTCACCTTACCCGGGTACTTACCTTTTACTTTACCCTTGGAATTAACAACAGCAATCTTCTTGCTGGAGGACACGTAGGAAAGCTTTCCCTTGTTGCCTGTAACCTTGATCTGGGCATATTTTCTAACGTTAATTTTCTTTTTGTTGATTGTCACTTTGATCTTCTGTGCTGCTTTGGCAATCTTAAAGTTTGCACTGGAAGATCCATTGTAATTGCCGGTACCCTTTACGATTGCGGTTCCTGTACCTGCATTCCTATTGTTGGAGTAGGAAACTGTATAATCCGTATCCCTGACAAGAGTAGTGCTTCCGTTCTTCACGGTAACTGCCGGCTTATTCTCATTGCCGGTGTATGTAAAGGACGTCCTGCTAAGGGTGACAGTACACTTGGAAATGTCAATTCCTGTAATGGTAAAAGATGCAGTTCCTGTGTATCCGTCATACATTCCCTTTCCTGTAACAGTTACTGTACCTGTTCCCACATCCTTGCGGGATCCGGATACTGTATAATCGGAGGATGCGACTTCTTTGCCTTCCGCATCCGTAACCTTGCTTACCGTCGGAGTGATGTCGCTTCCGGTGTACTCGAATTCACTCTTGTCGAGAGTGACGGTGAGTGTCTTCTCGGAAGGTGTTTCCCCTTCTTTAGCCGGAACAGCCTTCTTCTCGGAAGTCTTCTCTTTCTTCTCAGTGTTGTCTTTCTTTTCTTCAGTCTGTGTATCTTTTACTTCTTTGTTTTCGGTCTTAACTTTTTCTTCTTTGACTTCTTTCTTCTCTTCTTTGACCGGCTCTTCTTTGACTTCTTTCTTCTCTTCTTTGGCCGGCTCTTCTTTCTTCTCTACAACCTTTTCTTCTTTTTCTTCAACTACTACTTCTTCTTCCTTCTGCTCTTCTGCTCCATCAGCAGCAGCTTCCACATTCGCATCTTCCGAAGCGGCATATACCGTCATGGAAGCCGGAGCCATGGAAAACACCATAGCCAGTGTACAAAGTATTGCTAAAAATCGTGTCATTGTCTTCTTCATTACTTCAGCTCCTTTCTAGTCATAAGGAATTGTCTTCAAACTTTTTTGAAAAACCCTCTTCATTCTCATAGGAAGATAAAGAAACAGACTACACCAAGTTATTAAGTCTAAATTATCATACCCTATGAAATCTGTGTTTGCAATTAACATCCTGTTAAATAATTGTTACTCTTTTGTCAATGTTTTGATCCCTGAGGAAAGTCCCGGGATCTACTGTTCTTTTCGAAATGTCAGATCGATTCGGTTCTCTCCATCTTCTATCACCATCCTCAGTGTGGGGGATAAACCGCTCATCCTCCAGACTGCTCCACCTCCAAAGGTCACATCTACACCTTCTCTGGTCTGCTCCCAGGTGGCAGGCTGGTTGTTTCCGTCAATGGTAATGGTTGCAGAACCTCCTTTCGATAATATCATGATGATATCCGAGAACTCCCTGGCATCGTACTCTTCGCCGTTCCTGGCTGCCCTGCTTACCTTCCAGGTCCCCACATACTGAGAGGGGGTGGTGGCATCACTGCAGCCGGCCAGCATTCCCAGGCTGATCAACAGTATCATCATCATTGCTGTCCATTTCCGATTCATGGATTACCTCCTGTGTCTTCTAAAAGATATCATTTCCGTTGTCATAGAAGTGTCACACATAATTATTGGAATGATAATAGCCCGGAACAGGTATCCGGGCTATTCTTTGTATATAAGGGTCGTTTATAGCTGTTATCTTATATTCTGTCCTGTAAATGCGGTCTCCAGGGCAGAAAACATCTCGGTCTTGGCATCCGGATAACGGCCGGCGCTGATGACCTCGGAAACAAATGCGGCGATGGGCTCTCCCTCCATATCGGAGGCTGCTTCTTCCGCCTGCTCCTTGCGCTCATTAAGGATCTCCATAAACTCTTCATAGTTCTCCGGTGTCAGCTCTTCCAGCTCTTCCTCATTGTAGAGGTCCGGATCCATATGATCGTGGATATAGCGCTTGAGGAAGTAGATGAAACCACCGTCATAACATTTCCTGGTATAAAGAAGGATCTTATCCACGTCCTCGTCCTTCAGAGCCTTGTAGAGGAGGAGATAATTCCCGTCGTCGATCCGCAGAACCTTCAATGTCCTTACCAGTGTCTCCTCGTCATTATTCAGCAGGGAAATGTATCCCATCAGGTACATCAGGTGGCGGAAACCATTCACAAACATGTTGGGCATGGTCAGCACATAGAACTGCTCGTAGGCAATCCTGGTCCGCAGCAGGCTCTCTTCCAGAAGGCGGCGGATAGAAATGTCCTTAAAAGGTCCCGGTATCTGATTCTTGTTCACGTAAACCCTGTTATCCCTGGAAAGGTCCTTGATCAGGTAATCCAGAGTCACCCGACATGCATGATATTCCGAGTAGGACTGCATATACAGGAGCAGCATCTCCGACCGGTCCGGCTCGAAGGGACAAGTTAGAAAATCATACAAATGAGTAAACTCATGGGTCAGTATGAACTTCACAAACTCCGTGCGGTATATGTGGGCACGTCTTGTCATGTGAAGAATCCTCTTCCCGGCCAGAAGCTCGATCAGGTCAAAAAATGCCTCCACTTCCTCCGGCGCGTCAAAAAGGACCTCGTCAATCATGACATCACTGTCCAGTTCGTATCTTTCTTTATATGCGGTCCAAAAACCGTTAACCTGCTCCAGTGTCATCCTGTCTGTCCTCCATGCAGATAATCATAATCTTCCTTATATATATCATACCACTGTCCGGGATGATTATCTAATAAAAAAGCAGAAATATTTCCGTACAATTCGGGTATTATTTAAACAGGGTATCCAGGATTCCTCTTCCCAGCTGGGCTCCTAAATTACCACCGATCTTCTTGCCCAGACTGCCGAACCTGGCGCCCAGTCCTTTTCCGACTTCCCGGCCGACAGTTCCGGTCACTGCCTTGCCGACCTTCTTGGCCTCGGTCTTCTTCTTTCTCTCTTCCCGGGCCTTTTCCATCTCCTCTTTCTTCTTTCTTGCTGCCTCTTCCCTGGCGGCCTTAGCCTCAGCCTGTTTTCTCTCCCGCTCTTCCTGTCTCTCTCTGGCAGCTTCTTCTTTCTGTCTCTCCTTCTCTTCCCGAAGTCTGGCTTTCTCCTCTTCCGCTTCCCGCATTGCCTGTTCTCTTCTGGCGATTTCTTCCTCATTGACCTTTACCAGGATCTCATAGGCGGATTCGGGATCGACGGCGTTGGCATAACGACTGTAGAGGAGACTTGACTTGATGGCCTGATCTCTTTCTTCATCGGAAATGGATCCCATCCGGCTCTGGGGAGGAAGGATAGCTGCCTGACGGGCGATTCCCGGTGTTCCGTCTTCCTGAAGGAAAGAAACAACTGCCTCTCCGATACCCAGAGAAGATATCACTTCCAGAGTGTCGAATTCCGGATTCACACGGAAAGAATCGGCGGCGGCTTTTATTTTCTTCTGTTCGGCAGGGGTGTAAGCCCGCAGGGCATGCTGGATCTTGTTGCCCAGCTGGGCCAGGATTCCGTCAGGAATATCCCTGGGGTTCTGGGTACAGAAATAGATACCTACTCCCTTGGATCGGATCAGCTTCACTACCTGCTCGATCTTATCCAGCAGTTCCTTGGGAGCATCGTCGAAGAGGAGATGGGCCTCATCAAAGAAAAATACCATCTTGGGTTTCTCCAGGTCTCCCACTTCGGGCAGAGTCTCAAAAAGCTCAGACATGAACCAGAGCAGGAAGGTGGAATAGAGTCTGCCGTTGTTAATCAGGCTCTCACTGTCCAGGATCGTAATCATTCCTCTCCCGTAGGAATCCGTGGTAATCCAGTCTGTAATCTGCAGGGAAGGTTCCCCAAAGAAAACATCTCCTCCGGCAAGCTCCAGAGCGATAAGGGATCGCATGATAGCTCCGATCGAAGAACTGTTGATCCGGCCGTATTCCAGGGCCAGATCCGCACTGTATCTCTGGGCATAATTCAGCACTGCCTTCAGATCCTTGGTATCTGCCAGAAGCCAGTCATGATCATCTGCAATCTTAAATACTATGGTCAGAATATCACTCTGCAGGTCATTCAGCCCGAGAACCCGTCCCAGGAGGAGGGGGCCGAACTCGGATATGGTGGTCCTCAGCTGGATGCCGTTCTGTCCGAAAATATCCCAGAAGGATGCGGGATAAGCCTTATAGGAAAATGTATCGCCGATGCCAAAGCGGCTGATTCTCTTCTGCATATCTTCCGAATCGGTTCCGGGGCGGATCATTCCCGCCAGGTCTCCTTTGACATCCGCCAGAAACACGGGAACTCCCATATCACTGAAGGCTTCCGCCAGTACCTTGACGGTGATGGTCTTTCCGGTACCAGTAGCGCCGGCTACCAGGCCGTGGCGGTTAGCCATCCCCGGCAGGATTGTCAGGGCTTCTCCGTTCGTCTTGTCATTGGCAATCCACACTCTGTTATCTTTAATCATCGTCATAGCCTCCTTAATTATCATCATCTAACAAAGCGGGCTGCGCACCCTGTGCGCAGCCCGCTGCCAGAATGCAACCAGCATTCCTTAATACTAACTAACGACCATATCAGTCATTAAGATAGGGATACTTCTCCAGCTCCTCATCCGTGGCCTCATGCATATTATCGAACAGATCGCAGTCCCACTTTTCTGACAGCCGTTGCACTACAGACTCCGGAAGGCACTGCACTTCCGCTTCCCCGTAGATATCATCCCAATATTCTTCGTCTGCAAAATAATATGTCTCCATATGATCGCTCCTTTCAGATAGTTACTATTTACATGCCAGCATGACACATACATGATCAACATCAGATAAGCTGTGAATAGTAACCTTAGATTCATACTATCATACAAAGGAAGGGTATGTATATAGTCATTCATTGTACATATGTGCAAAAAAATGACAAGAAATGACAGCGTCTGTCTGTACAAAAAACGATTAACAACAAAAAATCATCGTCTTATTTCAGCACTTTTACCAACTTGGCCACCGCTTTCCTGCCGGGGCGTCCCACCAGATCACTGTAATCGAAAAAGGCAAATCCTCTGGCTCCATGTTTTCTTCCGTAGAGCACCATATTTTTAAGCAGATTGGTATTGTTACGCCACTCACTGCGCTCCGCGCTGCTGGCGCCGGTATTATATCCGGCCTTGTAAACGCCGATGCCTACGTAGAGTTTCACTTTATGGCTTCGCGCCTTTCGGGCCCACTGATTCAATACACGGTCA
>CACXGS010000365.1 GCA_902767195.1 uncultured Lachnospiraceae bacterium
AGCTGGACAACGGTAATCTTACCGCCATACAGCTCGTCAATTATCTTAGGATATCTTATTTACAGAAAAACTTTCACACACTCGCTTCTTCCACTAAACTTTATAATTTTAATAAAACACTCTGCCTCTCCCGATCACCAGTCTTAAACTTTTTTGACCAGCATGATCACCGTTTCAAAAAATTAATCAAATGATTCAAAAAGATCAAACCACGCAGGGTATCCCAACCCTCTCTGTTTAATCTCTATATGGAGCGTCTAGATCTATCACTTCGATAGGATCTTCGTTATTCACTATCGCTTTTTTACCACATTCGAGACACGGCACAATATACATGATTTCGTCACCATCATGTATATCGTTATCAACTTGGTATCCTTCATTCGTGTAATAACAGTATGGGCAGTCCCACATATAACTTATAGTCGTTTCTTCATTAAGAAGTTCTGCTGAGACCGCATACATCTTCGCTACTTTCAAGATCGTTACCTCCTTTGATAAGTCTACACAATTATAGTTTAATTTCATAATTACTGCAAGGAACAAGGCACAGATCGATAAGAAATCACCTTCAGATTTCTGGATCTCTCTAGCACTACATCTAACATTCTCTGGACAATACGTTGAAAAGTAATTGAACTCATACGGGTTTTGGATATTATCAGTGGACGGGATAATCTTGTATTTACTCATTTGATTTTCCTTATTTCAAAAACATGATTTAGTTTTACGATAATTAGAGTTCGTGGTGCACCGTTTACAAATCTACCAAAACGCTCGTACAGTTTAATCGGTGCGAGTCTCCTGATGTCCTTTCTGCTGAGGTCCTGCACATCATGGTGCTTATTTTCTCAGCTCGAAGGACATCAGGATACACTCTTTGCCGAATGTTGCTTTCTTTATTCCATCTTACCTAACCAATAGTTGTCCCCAAGTTTACTGTAGTCCCCAAACTTCAATAACGTATAAAACTTGAAGAAACCACCTGTCCAGTCGCCATTAAATTTAAAATCCATCATATCTACTTCCCAATATTCAAGCCTTGCAAGGACATCACAGATAAACGGAGCTTTAGGCCGCTCTTTCATGCATACCTCAGATATCATCAAAGCTTTATGCTTCTTATCATCCAGAATCCTTTCCCAGACTTTGTCTGCTTTGTTTTCATCATAGCAGCCATAACAGTATGCAAAGGGTTCTCCAGTGTAAGAGTATTTCCATGTTACTGAAATACAAAAAAATCCATCATCAACTTCTTCTTTAATGTAAAAATCGTCGTACGTTGCATAACCATACAAGTCTATATCTCTCTTAATTTGACGGCAATTAGAAAGACTTATCTCCGATTTACCGAGTTCTTTAGCATTCCATTTAACGTTATGCAGGGAATGTGCCGAAAAATGGTTGAATTCATAAGGGTTTTGAATGTTATTGGTCGATGTGGCAATATTATATTTTTTCATGTGTAGTTCCTCCTGTAAAATATGAGTAGATTCTATAGAGCTAAGGTAAGCTCTACACCGTTTCCAATTTTCATAAACATATATTTAGTTGACCAAGCTTCACTATCAGAGTCATAAACCCTGAAATTCTCTCGTAAGGGCAGCTTTAAATCTTATAACGAAGTAATGACACCAATACCTAGCTCCATATCACTTCTTAGGAGCACCAAATAGAGAAGTATATGTTTCGGCATCGGCATACCGCTCGATCCAGTTTTTAGCATATTCATCCGTCAGCCGCTCAAACGAGTGATCTATGACCCATTCATACACTTTTCTTACTCTGGTGTAGTTGTTGTCGTCGCTGTCCCCGATCATTTCTCTGCAAATGAAGAATTCACCCTTAATGCTCTGATAGAGTGTCTCAAAGATGTAATAACTATCCCATTCGTCACGGATAGTGTTCTGCATGATTTCTTTCGCGGTCGATGTGTCATATAATTTTCTATCAACTCTTATTTCCATTTCTGTACTCTTTCTCCCCTTACGCCTGGGGGCCGGCGAATTATAAAACTGTGGAATCCTATCCTATTGTCTGGAGGTGAAATAGCCCTCCAATATACCAAGGACAGCAGGCCTTTCATTTACAACGGATTCTCATAAAAAGATTTGCTTCTTTTTTCAGAAGAAGATCCTCCATTATTCGAAGATGCTTATGCTGCCCTTGGAGTTATCAATCCTTCTGGTAATAACTACACTCATATCCGTCCGCTCTGAGAAGGAGTCCGGGGATCCACGGCGGAGTTCTTCCCATCTTTCCACATATTTCTTCAACCGTAGTGTCCATGCTGCATTCGAGGATTAGTTCGTCATGAACGTGAGCCACGATAAACTCATCCTTCAGCGTCTGCATCGCAAAGCAGAGGATATCCCTGCAGACAGCCTGGATAATATTCTCAACCAGCTTTCCTCCGAACGTTTCAATACGTTCCCACTTCTTTGACCCGCCGACTCCCATATATGTGACGGAGTCCATACCGAACCGGTTTACCCGGATCTCGGGCTCCACATAGGAAAGACACCTTCCTGAGGGGAGCTGGACGAACAGCATCCCGCTCTCGCAAAAGAACCGCACTCCGTTTACCTCTGTCACAGTTTTCTCTTTGATCGTCTTTTTGACGGCTCGATCTACTGCATACCAGAACCTCACAATATTCGGATTTGCAGCTCTCCAGGAATCAACGATTGACTGCAGCTCATCTTCCTTGAGTCCCATTTCAAGTGCCCCCATCGAGAGGAGTGCACCGACAGAGCCGCCGTATCCACAAGCCAACGTCGCAATCTTTCCTTTCTGCCTGAGGTTCCCATTGATCCCATGTTTCTCCACCGGTACACCGAACATAGCGGAAGCAGTAGCGCAGTAAAGGTCTTCACCTCTTGCAAAGGATTCGATTGCATGCTGCTCACCAGCCATGTATGCCAGGCATCTGGCTTCTACAGAACTGTAATCCGCCACGATGAACTTCATTCCTGGTTTCGGGATCAGTGCTGTCCTGATTAATTCGCTGAGCACCTGCGGAATGGAATCATAGATCAATTCCATTGATTCATAGTCCCCTGCCTTGACCAGATCCCTTGCCTGCTCGAGATCAGGCATATCATTACGAACCAGATTTTGGAGCTGGACTATGCGCCCGGCAAACCGTCCACTCCTGTTCGCCCCGTAGAACTGGGTCATCCCACGGATGCGGCCGTCTTCACATACGGCGTTCTGCATAGCCACATATTTCTTCGTGGAAGATTTTGCTGTCTGCTGACGAAGTTCCAGCACTGTCCTGATCTCCCCGTCCTGGTCTTTCAAGAGCTCTTTCACCTGCTTCTTGCCAAGAGAATCCCCTTTCAGCCCATGTTTTTCCAGCCATCCAAGAATCTGGACAGGAGAATTCGGATTCGACAACCCCGTGATCCCCCTCATCTGGCTCAATAACACATCGTGACTCTTCTCATCAATCATGATCGCATTAGCTACCAGGTCCTGGTCGATCATGACACCCCGGTCATTTATCACTTCGCTCAGATGGTATTCCCTCCAAACGCTTTCCGGCACTGGATACTCTGACAGCCTTCTCTGAATTGCCATCTCTGTCTCCACATCCCGCCTGTTATATGCTTTGAATATTTCCCACTTGTCGGGTGCATCCGCCGGCAGATTCCATATCCTGCCGTCGTTAGACTTGGAAGGCTTACAAGGAACACAGAAATACCTGATCAGTTCCCTGCCCTCCGACATTTTCTTCTCGGTAAGATCAAGCACCCTGCCAACAGCATCCAGTGACAACGGCAGCCCCAGATAGGCAGACCATATCATGCTGCATTTCCACCCTTTCGGATCCAGATAGTCCCCAACGCTGTCATCCTGCCTTCCGTAACTTCTGAAGATGTCCGGTCTGTGGTGTTTCAGATAGACGGAACTGGCAATTCGTTCGAACGAAGCATTAAATGCCCACTTCTCCACTGAAGGGTCCGCCAGCGCATACAGTATTTCCTCAGGCATCTCTTCCCCGGCAGCGAGATCATAGGTGACCACTGGACCGTCATTAATCGATACGCTTGCCAGAAGGATCTGTGACTCCGGGGAGGCCCAGTACTTGTATGCCCCGGTCTTTCCAATGTCCTGGTCTGATCGTGATTCATAGTCCAGGGATATTTTCCTTATATATTCCATAAATTACCTCCATATTTGTTCTTTGCGGATGAGGGGACCGGATAACCGGCCCCTCGTTATATTTAGCATCCACTTCCTATTAAGACAGGAAATCATCATCCTCTTCATCGTCCAGTCCGGCAAAGTCATCTGCCGCACGAGTCCTGCCGCCAAACGGCTCCCCGTCCTTGACCTTCTGAAGATTGTTCAGTCTGCAGGCGATTCCCTTCGCCCCATTAAAGTTATATGCATAGAAATTAACGGAAGCCCTTGCGAATACCCCGGAATAGACCTCCGAGTGATCCTTAATCTCTTTACAATCCATGTCCACGATCCCCGGTGCAACATAGGACTTCGCAAACACGAAATAACACCCGGCAAACTCCGGATGATCCGGCTTCTCCACATCACCATCATGGAGCGGGGTATGAATCTCCGTTAACTCCGGGATGGACTTGCCTTCACCTTTCAGCGTAACGCTGCCTTCTTCATATGCCGCGTTGATAGCGGCTTTAATAGCTTCCACTGTCTTTACATCATTTTTCGGGATGACAAGAGCGCAGGAGTAGGCCTCCTTTCCGCCATTCGGCCCCGCCTTCGGAGTCCATACATTTGCATAGTTGAGTCTTGTCTGTTTCCCTGTAATAACCTTTGTATTAAACATATCTTTTTCCTCCATTATTGTTTGAAATCATTTAGGGTAATAAATACTGCCAGTTACAGTCCCTCTGCATCCTGCAGAAGCTCAGCATAGTGTGACGGATCGATGTCCTTAAGCTTCTCTCCTCCATACTTATGAAAGAGTTCCTGGATCTGCTCCCGATATCCCTGTTTCAGTTTGATGCCGAGAAGCTTTCTCAAATCTTCTTTTGACACTGTTTTCACTTCCTTCGTCTCAAACGGCAGCGAGTCTTCCTTCAGTGCTTCTTCTTTTTCTTTGGTTTTATTGCTGAACAGTTCCGTAAACGTCTCTGAGACACCTATCAGAACCTCTCCACAATGTCTGAGCTCCGAAATAGCTTCAGACAGGTCATACTTTTTACTCATATCCATTTCCTCCACCTTCTTCATCTTTGACGGTACTATTCACTTTTCCTGCCATCCGATCCGCAATGACCTTCAGGGCATTTACGATATATCTGGGATCATTGCGTCCGCCAGCTCTGATGCCTGTTATATAAGCAGCTCTCATAGACTTACCTCTCTTTCCGAAGTTCTCGTTATCTCTTCACTACTCCAAGGACATATCTATGCCGCTTTACAACCAGAAACCGTGAAAAAGTTAAAAAAGTGTGGATTATGAGAAATTATTACGCCTGGCGGGCTCGTGTACGGTCCTGTCCGGAACAAAAAGCACAAGAAACCAGGATTTCCTATACGCGCGCATATGCGTGTATGCGCACCATGCTTTTTCTCTCCATCCGTACATTCTTGTCTCAATAGAAATTCTTGTCATGTTGTTCCCAAACACCCTATCTTCCTGTATTTGCAGCGGAACAAGCAATGGAACAAGTGGCGGAACAACCTTCATAGAGGTTGTCCCTGTTCCATAAGCAGGCCCGGAACATGTTATGCTTCCGGCCGTCCTGCATAACTTGTTCCCCTACTTGTTCCATCACTTTTCCCGTTCATAGCCTCTCTGCCTGCCGTAGAAAGCAAAGTGGCTTGGTCCTATTTTCGTCCAGCCTCCGATTTTATTCATAATGCCTGCAATCTCATAGGAATCCGACTTTTTGAAGTCTGAAGGGAACTTTCCAAAACACTCGCACCAGATCTCCAGATTACAGACCCTCTTTCTGGTTATCGTACCTTTTCCCCTGTCTTTGGTGATTCTGATTCCATTCAGGTAGTTTCTTCTCTGCAGAAGATCCATATTTTCCCAATCCTTCGGCAGCAAGGTTTCAAGATATTCGCGTACCAGGCCCTCACGTTCATCTGCCTCCATCGCTTCGCTCTGCTGCTCAGCCGCCTCTTTGGCATCTTCACCTTCCAGGTACAGCTTTTCCCCTTTTTTCCAGAGGACCAGTGTCTCTGCCCAGATCTGCTTCACTTCTTCATCCGTGATCTCCCACGACTTCTTGTTTCCATTACCGTTGACCTTCACCGGCCAAAAGCGACGATTTCCGGTAACGTCCCGCAAGAACCCGCTCTCTGCATTCGTCGATCCCACTATGACGCATTGCCTTGGATGACTCTCTACGTTTACGCCATACGCGGCCCTATATTTGTCATCCCTCCTGCTGATGAAGCTTTTGACTGTTTCAACATCCATTTTCCGCATGCCGGCAAGCTCGCCAAGCTCCAGGATCCAATACCCCTGCAATTTTTCCGGACCAGCTTTGTCCTTCATATCCGTCAGGGTAAGTGCGTCTGAGAACCATTCTTCTCCCGCCAGCCTGTTAAAGAACGTCGATTTTCCGACGCCCTGCGGACCGTTAAGGATCAGAACGCTGTCGAACTTTGTTCCTGGCCGATAGATCCTCGCTACCGCCGCAATCATCGTCTTGCGAATTACTGCCCGGTTGTAACTTGTATCTTCAGCCCCGAAATAATCAATGATCAAAGTCTCCACCCGGGGGATTCCATCCCATTCCGGCAGCGCCTCCAGATATTGTTTGATCGGATGGTAGGCTCGTTCGTGGGCTACTGTGACAACAGCGTCTTTCGTCTTGTCTGACGCATAAACCCCATAGAGATTAGCAAGGTAAACCTTGAGTGCCGCAAAGTCAGCGTCGCTCCACCCTTCTTTAACCTGCTTCCACGGAAGCTCCCCCCTCGCGTCGATGCCATCACGATGGCAGTTAAAAGCAATGTTCTTCAGTGCCGGATCATGCCGCATAATCTGCACGATATTGTCCAGCGTAGCTTTGATATTTCCCTCTTTATTCAGCTCCAGTGATGCTTCCCAATTATCATCCTGATCAGAGAAGTCAATTTCCGCTTGAGCCTGACGATCCCTTGCAAGCTGCATCTTTACCTCAGGATCTTCAGCAGCAAACTCGCACATCGCTTTCCATGATGGGAGTTTCGATGTGTCCATCTCTTCCGCCGTCTTTTCATCCAGCTTCCCAAACTTGTGAATTCTCACAAGATCGAATGCGTTCAAGAGCTTTCCACGAGCAGGGTCCGTCCCGTGATGGCTATATACCCACTTGTTGTCAAACACCTGGACGCCGGCACTTCCTTCACCCGGGATATAGTCATACCTCCCATCCAATGCCGATGGTTCATAGATTTCCCCGAGGAACTTTCCGATAGCATCCGTAATCGTATAGGTCCGGCAGAACGCGCCGACAATATTCTTCTTCGTCAGCGGATCCTCCTGCTTCTTTGCCCGTTCTGTCGTATTTCTTATTTCTCTGGACGATATCGGCCATGAAGCGATGTTCTTCCAATTTTCATATCTGGCCAGATACTCATCAGGATCCAGGGCTGGTCCGTCAACCTTCCTATACTCAAATTGCCCGTCAGCTGACGTGCTGGGCCAGTACATCAGCCTGTTCGGTTCGTAGGTCGTATCGTCAAAAAAATCGATACCAATATCTGCCGCTACGAGCCTTGCCACAGCCTGGTATTCTTCCGGATCCACATCCCGGCTAAGCGGGATAATGAAACGAAGACGCGGCTTTTCGGGCGTATGTTTGTGTGTGGAATATACACAGAAACCGTAATCTGCAAGCAGTTCCACATCATCGATGATCCCTGGGATACCGAAATCCATATCAAGCGTAAGCATGGACCTGCATTCCACCGCATCCTTCTTCCGTCTGTTTCCAGTCAAATGACCGCCGACAAAACCTCCGATATCCTTAATGTTGTCCTGTTCCGCCCGTGTTTTATTCTTGAATTCTTCCATGGTCTCAGTAGTGACGTATGTGTTGGAAAGTCTTATACACAGATCTTCCCAGTTAATATCCGAATTCTTCCAGTTTTTGGAGTACCGCTGGTCTCCATAGCATATTTTCAGTGTTTCCATCAAGCATGACCTCCTGTTTCTTAGTCCCGGACTTTGATAATCGTTTCATATATCCAAGGACAGTAATTCCCCATTTCACAACCAGATTCCCATATATTTTTTTCAGAGCCTCTGTCCTCCGCAGATTGGCAGAGGCTCTTCCTTACTTACCTGTACTCTTCCAGCTCAACCGCGAGTTTTATCCAAACACGTTTAAGCATCCTGCTCACGTCCGGCTGCGGCATGCCGATTTCGCTTCCAATTTGATCCTCCGTTACCGCGTCCCCGAAAAGCAGGACGGCTTTCTTTTCCCGTTCCGGGAGTCTGTCAATTGCCGCATACAACGCATTGATCAGAATCTTTTGCTCAATCAACTCCTCCACAAGAGGCCCCGGGGCCTGGAAATCCATCCTTTGTTCCCCATAAAGCTCATCCAGACTGAGATGTGTCCTGTACCAATAGTCCTTATATTCCAGACCGTTTTTCATATATCTCTTGGCCTCGAGTGTGTATTTGCTGAAATGCCCGCCTTTTATCTGCTTTTCCCATTCATGTTTCCTATACATATGATTTCCTCCTCTACATGCGTGATAATGTTTCTATATCTCCAAGGACAATAAATTCCCGTTTCACAACCAGAGCCTCAAATATTTTTCAGAGCCTCTGCCCTCCGTAGAATGACAGAGGCTCTTTGTGCTTACGAGTTCCTGTACTCTTCCAGCTCAACTGCCAGCTTTGCAAAAACACGCTGAAGGAGCTTGCTGGCGCCCTGCTGTGACATGCCGATCTCTTTTCCGATCTGCGCCTGAGACGCCTTGTACATGAAGAGAAGGACCGCTGTCTTTTCTCGGTCAGGAAGTTCGTTAATTGCTGCATAAATCGCGTCATTCCGGGTCTTCAGCATGACCTGGTCCTCCACAAGATTGGACCGATCCGGAAAATCCATTCCCTGTTCCGCCATAAGCCTATTCAGGCTGAGCGGAGTTCCGTGCCTATGATGAGGACATCCAGCACAGTTCCCATTACATCTCCTGTCACCAATCATGCATCTTGCACGGCGTTCGTTATTCCTATGCTCTCTCCATTCTTCTCTCATATATGTGCGATAAATCTCTTCTGTTACATGAACTTCTTTGCCATCGACGGTTAAATAGTATTCTCTCTGTTCCATCTCATGTCCTTTCCGTCCGATCAAGAACGGCAGGATCACAAGCAGAACTCTGAATACCGATAATATCCACGGCCTCCAATGCCCAAAAAGGCGCACGAAAGTAAGGTGGGGGCAATCGGATCCCTCAAAACGGTCTTTATGACCGAGTCTGGAATTCTATGTGCATCCCGCCGTCCTTATAGCGCTATTCGGACTTTGGTAAATTTTTTGTGAGGCTGATGCCTCTGTTGCTGAATTCTATATTACGCTATTGCAAGGCATAATAAAATTCCACCCAAAAACCCCCTCTTTTATCAAATTTAGTGATATGTAACTGTTGCTTATCATATTATTTTGTTATATAATGAATATGTTTTTTCAGATAAACTTATTACGCAGAAACCATTACATAATGGTTTCTGTAATAATAAGGCAGTTCTGAGGTTCGCTCTATTTCCGGGAGGTGGCTGAAAAAATGTATGAAAAAAGTATTAAATCTTTGTTATATAACATGTTTCGATTCGACGGCTTTGCCTGCAAATGTCGCGTAGACATAAAAAATGTGGCCCCCGGCGTTAACACGCCAGAGACCACACTAAAGTTATATTCGGATATAAAGAGTCCGCTCAAGTTTTCCTACGTAGACAAAATTGGTTTATGCCTTACAGGTCCGGGAGGTGCGATACACTCCAGTAATGTCCTCGGCCAATTAATTGCACTTCCCAACGGGGATCTTGATAAACACATAGCGTTTATTAACACGTTTGGTTTTTTATTCCCGCTGAAACCTGATACATACCTGGCCATTGATGCTTCCGCATTTATGAACTTGATCAACAGGATAAAAGCAACTCTTCGCCTGATGAACGCCATTGCAGGACGGAAGAATTATCCAAATATGCTTAAAAGTATCGCGTATCTGCTCTACACTAATCCGATATCTATCCAAACAGAAGATATAGAATATACAACATACATCCACCCTTACACCCAACTCATCGACAGCTTTAATCAATATCCGGATATTAATAACAACGTAGAAGTATTTAATAAGGGAACATACTCCGTTGACGATACTTTACTAAAACGGCCAAATCCAATATCAATTGACTATTTTAATGCTGTCCGCGGCGGCTTCGGTTCTGCACAGCCCGGTACCGAGAGTCCGCGTTTCAAACACCTGTTTGCGATGTACACAAATCTTCCTGATGTTGGAGACGAGCTCCGCGCAATCATTGATTTTTTCTACCACTATCAGACAGAAGTTGGGGTAATCCGCGAAGTACATTACGATAGTATTGATTTCTATTCCCCTAAAAAAGGATTCGACTTATCCGATGAAATGAAAGCAGCGCTCTTAAAGATTGCTCCAAGCGTCCTTGCGGCTGAGATCAATCATAATATTTCGGGAATACACCCTAAATATGATTCGTATTCTCTTACACCAGACTGGCAGGTCGATAATCTATTACAAGGGCTTTACTTTTCCATTTTTTATATGAAACCTGGGGTTCAAATATATAAAGAATGCAACAATCCAAATTGCCACAGACATAAGTTCTTTCTTATTACAGTCACGCGAAGGAATAAGAAATATTGTTGTACTGAATGTGCTCGGGCGGCTGCTTCGCAGCGCTTTCGCCAACGGCAGCTCGAAAAGAAATTTAATGGACTGTCTGGAAAGCAACAGAATGAAGGAAGCAGTGATTAATATATTCCTCATGCCCAGCCGCCTCGAGACGCATGCAAAACAAAAAGGCCTTACCTCCATAAGTAGTAGAGGTAAGGCCTTGTCCTATTTAACTATTGGTTCCGATAGTTCCTTTCGACTATTAACTTTTTCAATATTTGTTATCAAACACTTCTTCTGACTCTCAGGCATTCCAATGAAATTGTACATTAAAAATCGAGTGTCAACTACGATGCCCTGGATCCTTTCGTAATTATACATGTGGGGTTCTTCAGCTTTCCATCTCCAGTCAGCAACAGCTTCACCGATGTTTCCCATATTTTCGCCAAACAGGAACACATTATCTTTTTTATTAAAAGGCATGATGAACGCACTGTAGATATGCATATCTGGGACGCGTTTCATTCGAGCTATATACTCTCCATAAGTAATCTGTTTCGAAACGTCCGCGCAGTCCGGTAGATGATCTGGATTGTGGCTTTGCCCATACTGATACAGTTTTGCATCTACAATATAATAATTATCGCCATAGACCATAATTGTATCTGGTTGCAAAGATATTCTTTCATTTTGGAATCCAGGATCAAGCAGCCAGCGTGTTCTGGGGAAATACTGGTCTTTGTCCTTCACACCAAATGCTCGATCAACCATCTTTTTCCAGATTCTCTCAAAATAGGCAGTTCCGAAATAATACTCGTTTTCAGGAGCGTGCTCGTATATATAGGCCAGCATATCAAGCATTGCTGAGAAAAGATCTCGTTCCATGCCGCTATTCGTCTGTGCCAGTTTACTTTGCAGTATATATATGGATTCATTAACAGAGGGATATGCTTCCGGTTTTTCGGGCATAAATGGTACATAGAGCCATCCCATTTTCTCAAAGGCCGCGTAAACGCAGAACTTGTGTATTTGTGTGATCTGTTTACTGGCACTTGGTTTATCAGCACGAACTGTCATGCTGGTAAAAACCACGGATCCGTTTTTTTGAATCAGAGGCTGTTGCTGCCGTAATGTCCTGGGCCATGACGCGGTTCCTTTTGTATCAGTCCTGTATTTGGAGTCTGTTTCAGTATAATACCGCCCAGTTCTGAGAAAATCCCTTATAATTTTCAGGTATGCATGCATGGGGAAGTCTATGATTCCGAGGGTCCCAAATTTAGGGGCTTCCGTTGGTTTATCCTCTTCCATAAAAGCGCCTAAAATCCCCAGCAGATTCTCCACGTCGACACGGAGATCGTCATCATTTTCAGGGAGTTGATATCCTATCGGAAAATAGATGTTAGCATCATGTGTATCTGCTTTTATACCAACAAATCCATCCCCGGTTGTGTCTGTGTTTACATGGCATCTCTTCCTTAAGCTTCTTTCTGGATCCACCATCTGATTACCGCCTTTATATACTGTTATTCCAGATCCTCATAAAGTGCATCATACACACTGGGTTTGAAAATCTTGAGTCGATCTCTGCCAGTATTATATACAAACGCACGAATGACTCCCTCTAAATCATCCATCTTATCTGTATCAAATAAAGCGCCGGGGTTGAACTTAAAAGCATCATCCCAGAGATACTTTATTACTTTCTCCGGAAATACCCTGTTCTTCATAACCGCATTTCGAATTTCCTTAACACGTGCTTTTTCAAATGGAGTGATGCTTCCATAACGCTCATGTCTCAGTAGAGTATTATATTCGTCGAGCAACGACTCTGCTCCTTCTGACGGTTCACCATTTTCATCATACTCAAGATCTGTCTCGTGAACGAAGTACACACCTAATCTCTTATCTTCGGGTGATGCCATTTTTGCTTTATTACCAACGATTATCGCGTTAACGGTCTCACAAAATCTTCTCCACGTTACGCCTGTATCTAGTATGGGCGCGTATGCTAATGATGCAGGGACGTTATCAAACGTGTTCTCAACCAGTCTCATTTTCCACCTGCGCTGAAAAGCAGTATCCAGTGTAAAAGCATTCTGGTAAGATGTATTCATGGTCGCAATTATCCAAAGGTTTCTCGGTATACGAACCTTATGCGTTGGATCGCCGTATATCGCCTCAGCCATATATCTGTGGGTGATTCCATATTCGCTTACCCCATTGGGATAAAATAGTCCTTCAATTTGTTTTTCTTCGAGGGTCCTGTCAAGAAGTTGAAGCGCCTCACCAAAGATTGCCGGCGCATTTCCCCTATTGATTTCCTCTATGATGAGAACGTAATCTGTCACTGGATCCCGTTCTGCATTTCTCAGCATCATGGTGAAAGGGCCGGGCACAAATTCATATGTGACTTGTTTCTCTCCGTCTACTATCGGAAGAATCTGACCTATAAAATCAGCGTTTGTATAATCTGGGTGAAATACTACTCTCTCGACTTTACACATATCATTACAATATTCATGTTCGATTATCCAGCTTTTTCCGGACCCGGTTACCCCATAAAGAAGGACATTCTCTCCACCCTGCTTTACCAGATAATCATCATAACCTACACCAGCAAAATCACTTTGCATTGCATATTCTATAAAACATGCTCCCAGCATCTTTTCTATGATCTCTCTGTAGGTGCTATTATCTATTTGTATGAGTGTCTTTACATCAGGATGATCGTAAATAATCCTTTGGATTATAACGGATACTTCATAAAAAGAAGGGCCCGATATGGTTTCAAAGGCCTTTATTAATCCGCATCTTCCTTCGGAACCGCTGCTTTTTGCATAAAAGATATACGCAGCACTTCTCTCATGGCTCGAAACATAACCGATTATTTTATCTCCATCATTAAGTATCTCGAAGTCACATTCGTTCTCATGCTCAATCATGGAAAATGCTTCTTTGCTTTCTCCTACCAATAAATAATAGTTACTCATATGTTTCCTCCACTAGTTCTCCCTATATAAAACGCTTTAAGCACGTTATTAAGTCATTGAATACCAGGCTGGACGATATTTACTTGCCCGGCCCCCCGTTGCGTGAAATTTGAATTTAACCCCAAGCTTTTGGCATTGATCAGTTACTTGCTTTCCTTCAGTCTCCCCTGCAACGATCCACAAGCTTCCTCCTTTGGGTCTCTTATCCACATATTCAAATCCGGATTTCTTTATCGCTTCTATTACCGGATCCTTCTCCTTTTTTACCGAACAAGTCGAAGGCTCTACAGGACTTGCTATATTCTTCTTTTTAGTAAAGGCTTCTTCAAATTCCTTTCCATATTCTGGTTCGACCCTGTG
>CACXGS010000366.1 GCA_902767195.1 uncultured Lachnospiraceae bacterium
AAGTTACACCGACAAAATGTAGGAGTTATTGCAACGAACTACAGGGGAGTCGCAAGCCACGTACCTTTGGGTGCGTGGTAGTTGACATCAAGCTGCCGGTTCTTATCCAACAATGGCAGTCCCGCTCTTAAGGTGGTTCACGATGTATTCCTTCACAAACTCAAAGTCTTCCGGCTTTGAGAATACCACGTTCGCTCCCACCAGAAGCTTCAGCTTAATGCAGTCCTTCGCCCTGTCCACGGCCGCCCTTCTGACTGAACGGTAGGAAGTGTACCCTGCATTCTCCGCCGCTCGCATCGTTGCAGTGGTATGACAGGAGGAGCTTGCAAACAGGCTCATGACTGACGCAGCCGTTCCAAGCGCTTGCATCATTTTTACGTCGCCCTCATCCATTAAAACCCTGACGCCATCAGGACCCATCTCAAACCGATAACGGTAATATCCGTTGCGGGCCAGATACTGGATCAGGCAGATCCCGAGCGTAATGGCAGTAATCAATGCAAAACACGCTGCCATGATTCCCATCACTTTCCATCTGCTCATCCCGCCGGAATGATATGGCATGAACTGAACGATCACCAGTTCAAGCACGCCGATGACGGCAAGAACCTTCAAAGGGATGGTCAGCATGCGGTGGTCTTTCCGCATGTCCAGATCATAATACCAGCGGTACAGTCCGTCTTCACACAATTCCACTCTGTCTGTATATTTCATGGCAAACCTCGCATTTGGGTGTAGATGTTCAATATCTGCTATACCCTTAATGACGAGGATTACAGGCATCCGGTCACAGAAAAGATACCTGTTCTTCCTGATACCGTCTTTTCTACATGCCGGTTCCTTTTCCGTCAGTATTTCCCTGATTTAAAAAGCATCTTCCTCAGGAAAGGACACGATGCTGCCCGAAGAAATAAGCAGGATTACCTGAACTGCTCCAGAACAGATGCATTGAATTCCGACACAGGATTGACGAAATCCCAGTAGGGCTCATCCAGATGTGATTTGATTGCCCAGCCCCGGTGGGGATTCTCGACGTAAGCGCACCAGTGCCAGCCAACGAAGTAATCCTTCTTTACGAGCGGGGAAATGGATGCAATATATTCCCTTGCACGCGCCGCCTGATTCTCCAGAGGCGGATACCCAAAGGGATTATCCGGATTCAGCTCGGTGGGACACTTGTTACCGATATCAGCCAGCAGCAGCGGCTTACCTGTCAGCCCGTGAATGCGGTCAAAGTATTCTTCCATCCTGCGGTAGGATTCCGTTCCATGGACAAAGTACTGAATCGAAAGGACGTCGCAGTACTTTGCCGCAACCTTGTATACAACATCGGAATCCGGGCTGTTTCCGTTGAAACGGTCACCAAGAATCAGGTGGGAATCATCATAGAACCTGATTCTGGATGTCATAACGGAATAATAACGCTCCGCAATCCTTTCCAGCATTTCATCATATTCCGCAGTCCCTGTGGTCAGGCCTTTAAGCTGCGGGAACCGCATGCCCAGAGGATGCTCGGTCCATGCAGGAATATCCGTAAAAAAATAACCGATCAGGTTGGGATTACTGCAGTGCCTGGCACATATGAAACGAACCAGATAATCGCACCACTGCTCAAACTCCGGAGAAAAGACGTCCGGATAGATTGCGTCATTATCCCATGCCGCAATCTTTGCCACCTCCAGGTTGACGCAGTACGGCATGCCACAGATTACATAGTCCTCATAGCTCCATCCCCAGGAATGCGTGCAGCCTAAATGCACAGGATGGCTGTGTGTGACAACGCTGTCCTGAACCCAGCCAACAGTATTGAAATGATATTTCTTCAAATCGGCAGCAACGCCGTCTTTCAGCCATCTCTCATGGCTGCCGTATTTCTTTTTCCAGATCCCGATATTATACGGATAGAGAAGGTTGGTCTCGTCCGTATGATTCAGGCCAATAGAGAAAAAAGGATTTCCCTGGCTGTCAATGAAACAGTCACGGCCATTGTGTTTGCCAAGCGTATAGAACCCGGTCTTACTCATAAGGTACTTCCCCCTGTCCTTCATATGGGTAAAAATGATCTGCCTTCGACTGGAACTCACTGAGCTTTTCTATTTTTCCGTCTGAATTAAAATCAGCAATTGTCACCCCGTCAAACACATCCTCTTCACCATCATACGTATAGTGAAACCGCCATTCGACAACAGCCGTATTACCCGTTTCCAGATACCTCTTCATTGTCCAGTCCAGGACGCTGCCCCTTTGATTCCAGTCCCTGAACCACTGCATCAGCTGTCCGAGTCCATGGTATTCGGGGCCATAGCACTCACTGTAAACTGCGTTCCCGGAAAAGGTATTCCTGAACGCCTCCGTATCCTTGTCAATCCATGATTGAAAATATGCCCTGATCGTTTTTTCCATATGTTTTCCCTGTACAGTGTTATCCACGCACCATCTCTTCACTGAGATCGTACAGTCTCTTCGCAAGTTTCCGGCTCCTTGACCGTTTTGATGACTTCGCGATCCGGCATCTGTAAAAGTACCCTCCGGTTATACTACTGACTTCGTCACTTGTTGCAAGGTATATAGCCGTCCCAGCCCCCTCGGCAGGGGTCTGGAAAAACGGCTTCAGCAAACCTGTAATCGTCTTCCCGAATCCAGTCTCCCTGTCAATACCTATATTGGTTGCCACCGCCCCCGGATGGCAGCAGTTTACGGAGATCCTTCTCTTCTTCAGACGCCTTGCCATCTCCCTGGTAAACAGAACGTTCGCGAGTTTGCTCTGGGAATAGGCCGTAATCACATTGAAGTGCTTCTTCAGGTTGATATCATCAAAATGAATCTTCCCTACCTTATGCGCCCCGGAAGCGACAACCACAATCCTTGATCCGGGCCTCAT
>CACXGS010000367.1 GCA_902767195.1 uncultured Lachnospiraceae bacterium
CAGAAGCCGCCCCGGGCAACCCTATCTTCACGATCTGTCCGCTCTCCCGCCACAAAGCCTGACGAAAAGTAAACTGCAGGGAGCTGGCCTTGCGCAGAAAAACCTGCCCCTGCACGGCAAAGAAGGCCCAATTACCCAATGAGGAAGCCAGCGCAACCCCGAATACACCCCAATGCAGGATTATAACAAAAATCAGGTTCAGCAGAGCATTCACGGCAATCATGACCAAGCTTGCTATCGTTGTCAGATTCATTTTATTTTCCATTGACAGGAAGGCCGAAAGCTGCCTTCCGAGAAAAAAAGGCAAAATTCCGACAATTTGTCCCAACAGATATTGGTTAAACCCCAGGCGAACAGCATCGTCATGAATCAGAATCGCACTAAGATCAAATGAAGGGACTATAATCATAAAAAGGGAAAATACCGCCCCGGCCGCTGCTGCCAGAAAGATATCCAGTGAAAACAAGCGCTGTATGTTCTCCTGCTGGTTTCGGCCCATGTATCTGCCGCAGAGGATGGTAGATCCTCCGAAAAGCAGGGCAATCAATGCGTTCATCAGTAATTTGATGGGCCCATACAGCGCAATGGCGCTCATAGCTGTCTCTCCGACAAAGTTTCCTGCAAAAAGGCCGGATACAATACCGTTCACCGTACCGACTGCCGCAAGGAGAATCTGAACAGGCAGGAGGCGAAAAAGCAGCATCGTAACCATTCGGGAATCCGATGTGTATAAAGTATCTGTCTGTGTTTGTCTTTTAATTGTTTTCATTTTACTTTAATATGGCAATTATTTTTGCTAAAGTGATTGTAACCGATTTATGTTGACACATAACCATCTCGAGTGACATGGAGACGATGGCCTCTATATGTGATCTATCCTTCTGTCATCCAAAAATCCGCTTCGGATTACTCCCAAGCATCCGATCGATCTCATCTTCTGTGATTCCCCGCTTCCGCAGAAGCGGCAGAAAACTTTTAAACAGATGCGCGTAACCATAACCACCATAGTGCCGGAGTTCCTCCCGGCTGCACAGATCCATTGAAAGCGTCACCTGTGAAATATATCCCTGATCCCGAAGCCTGACTACCATATCCGCTCGGTACTCATCCCGATCCTGTCCGTTTTGGCCGATCATGTCAATACCGATATTCACTCCAAGATCCAAAAGAGCAAGAAGAGCATTTTCATCGGGAAAAAACTCTATATGGCCTATCACGATCTTTTCAGGCTTAATTCCCCTTTTTATTAGGAATTTTGCCTGCTGAATCTGTTCGGGGCCGATACTCGGGTGAGTAGATATTACCGCGCCGGTCTTTACAGCCGCGATACTCATGGCTTCCCAGACCCTGCATTCAAGCTTTCCGGCTCCCGGAGCGGACCAGCCGATCTCACCAATGACTCCGGCCCTGCAGCCTTCTTTATCGATACCCCATGTCAGCTCCCGCACAGCCTCTGCGGCCAGTTCTTCTATCGTTCGTGTCCGAATATCCGGCGGCATGAATGCTTCAAGATAATAGCCGGTCGAAGGGATGATATTGATGCCTGTGGCGGATGCGAGGGCACGTTGGACATTCAGGTTCCTTCCCATACCCTGATTGGTGAGATCTACGATATTCCGAATCCCCATGGAATACAGGTCTGTAAGTTCACGGCAAAGGATGTCGAAATCCGCCTCAGCTAAGTCTCCGGGCATAAGGTCAATGGTGAGATGCTCATGCATCAGTGTATACCCATCTTCTAACTTTATCATTTAACGTCTTCCATCCCCTTTTTCATCCATAAAAAACTATAATCATCATATCCTATATTTATCAGTTTAGCAAGGGGGTGGCAGAGCACATGTCAGAAACGTTTTTTCAGGATACGTACATTGAATCCGTTGCTCTATGTTTTGATTAATTCATGCGTTTTTTCGGTTTTTTTCTAAATAAGGGACTATTGTGTGTGACGCTTTTGTGATAATTACTGTGCTAAGATAGGCTCAGCAAAACAAAAAACACCTCGAACAAAGAGAGTTTAAAAGGAGAATAAAAGATGAATACAACAACAAACAGAACTGCAATCGCATTGGAAGACCTTGAAAGAGTAAACGGCGGATCTTACATTGAGTCCTGTGGACTTGCTGTAGCACTTAGTAAATTTGGATATGATGATCTTTTTAAATATGATGGAAACGAAACGATTGACTACGATGCATTGAAAAAATTCTTTGCTTCCAAAGGATATACTTTTATTCCATCGGAAGATGACCCTAACCTCTTTTTGGATAAGAGTGGAAAGCTCCACAGTTACATGGGCATCCTGGAAAAGATCATGACTGAAACACTGTAAAGTAAAAATTAAATAGCTTTTTTACAAATACGAGGGGGCCTGTGAATTGCTCCCTCTAATTTTTTTTATTAGAATCCACCGATAAATATTTTCCCCCAGTAAAAAAACACGTGGAATTATCCGGCGATATCGTTTATTCTTAATGTAAAAGGAGATGATACTATGCAATTTATATGAATGTAGTCCTTGTGAACGGTAAAAAGGTAGAAAAACATTAGGACAGGAAGCGTAACAAAAGGAGGTCAGAGCATGTCCATTCTTGCTGCTTATATGGTGCCCCATCCGCCCATGATCGTACCGGAGATCGGACGGGGCCAGGAAGAACAGATTAGAGAAACCATTAACGCCTATGATAAAGTGGCGGAAGATATCGCAAGATTACAGCCTGAGACCATTATTATCACCAGTCCTCACTCTATCATGTATTCCGACTATTTTCACATATCTCCCGGCAGGAAAGCCTCCGGCTCCTTCTCTGCCTTTCGGGCCGGTCAGGTTTCTTTTAAAGAAATCTATGACGAAACCCTTACCGATCAGATCTGTGCCCTGGCCATGGAAGACGCGTTCCCGGCAGGCACTCTGGGGGAGAGAGACCGGAAGCTGGATCACGGGACCATGGTCCCCCTTTGGTTTATCCGCAAAAAATATGACGGCTTCAAGCTGGTCCGGATCGGATTATCCGGGCTTCCCCTGACCGACCACTACAGGCTGGGACAGCTGATTCAGGAAGCGGTGAAAAGGACCGGCCGCAAAGTTGTTCTGGTGGCCAGCGGAGACCTCTCCCACAAACTCCAGTCCTACGGCCCCTACGGTTTTGCTCCGGAAGGACCTGTCTATGATGAGCGGATCATGAATGTCTGCTCCAAAGGAGAATTCGGCAAACTGTTTGATTTTGATGAAAACTTCTGTGAGAAAGCAGCGGAGTGCGGCCATCGGTCCTTTGTGATCATGGCCGGAGCTCTGGACGGTATGTCCGTAGAATCAGAAATGCTCTCTCATCAGGATGTCACCGGTGTCGGCTACGGCATCTGCATTTTCCATCCCACAGGAGAGGATGACAGCCGGCATTTCCTCAAGTCCTACCTGACAGACCTGGAGAAGGACCTGGAAAGGCAGAGAGAAGCTTCGGACGATTACGTAAAGCTGGCCAGAAAATCACTGGAGACCTATATCACAGAGCAGAAAGTTCTGCCTGTACCGGAAGGGCTCCCGGAAGAGATGACCCATGACAAGGCCGGTGTTTTTGTCTCCATCCACAAGCACGGCAAGCTCCGGGGCTGTATCGGCACTATCCTGCCAACCAGGAAATGTATCGCCGCAGAGATCATCCGCAATGCCATCAGCGCTTCCACAGAGGATCCCCGCTTTGACCCCATCACGGAGGACGAACTCCAGTGGCTGGAGATCAACGTCGATGTTCTGGGAAAACCGGAACGTATTTCCTCCAAAGATGAGCTGGATGTAAAACGTTATGGCGTGATCGTCAGTCACGGCCGCAAAAGAGGGCTCCTCCTGCCGGATCTTGATGGAGTCGATTCTGTCGACCAGCAGGTGGCCATCGCCATGCAAAAAGGCGGGATCCGTGACGAGGAGGAAGTGATTCTGGAGCGGTTTGAAGTGATACGACACACATAAAGACAGTTTTTAAAAAGACGAGGTATCGATCGATGGCAAAGTGTCAAGTATGTTTCAGACATTGTGATATTCAGGAAGGGGAGCTGGGATTCTGCGGGGCGCGAACCTGCCATGACGGAAAAGTAATTGCCGATAATTACGGAAAGACAACCGCCATGGCTTTAGACCCTATCGAGAAAAAGCCGCTAAACCACTTCTATCCCGGCAGCCTGATCCTGTCGGTGGGCTCTTATGGCTGTAATCTCCGCTGTCCCTTCTGTCAGAACCATGACATTTCATGGTCATCCCGGGCTATGAAGTACCGGAAAAAAGCCGACTATGTCTCCCCGGAAGAGCTTGCGGCCACCGCGGATTATTACCGGTCCCGGGGGAACATCGGTGTTGCCTACACCTACAATGAGCCCCTGATCGGCTATGAATATGTCAGAGATACGGGAAAACTGATCCACGAGCTGGGACTGAAGAACGTTCTGGTGACAAATGGAATGGCAGACCTTTCGGTTCTGGAAGAAATTGCCCCCTGTATCGATGCCATGAACATCGATCTGAAAGGGATGAAAGACAGCTACTATTCCAAAGTTCTGAAGGGCAGCCGGAAGATGGTCATGGATTTCATCAGCCGGGCCGTACAAATCTGCCATGTGGAACTGACGGTACTGGTGGTGCCGGGAGAGAACGATTCCGAAGAAGAAATCCTGGAAATGAGCCGGTGGATCTCCGAATTAAAAACAGGAGAGGCCATCCCCTCCGGCAGGGAGATTCCTCTCCATATCTCCAGGTTTTTCCCCAGATTTCATATGACGGACCGCCCGGCCACCAATGTGGGGCACATTTATAAATTAGCGGAACTGGCAAGAGAACATCTTGCTTATGTGTACCCGGGAAACTGCTGATTAACGAATGCCGGGCACTTTACAAAAGGCTTAACTGTTGCATACTTTTGTTAAGCTGTCCGGCATCCCAGATACACCGCGAACCGGCGAAATGAACCGCCGGATCTCCGGCCATAGCGTACAGTATCTGAATATAATGATCTACGGCCGCCACTCCCCTCCACGGCTCCTCCTTCATCATCCCGGTCATGACCATAGAACGGGCCATTTTGGGACAGAGATGAATCAGGGCATGATTAAGAGAAGGCTCACACTGCTTCATCATCCGGAGAGCGGATTTCCCGCAGA